>JAESQQ010000140.1 GCA_016765095.1 Planctomycetota bacterium
CCGCGCCTCGACGCCAAGGCCCTCGCTGACGCGGCGAGCGCTGGCGCTGCAGCAGCGGCCCAGACACAGCTCGGCGAGCAGCTCGACATGGCCTCCCTCACCGCGAGGACGACCGAGCTGGCGATCGAGCAGGCCACCACGGCGGCGGTCGCCGCGATCGATCCTCAAGTCGACTCGACGGCGCTCGCCGAGCGGGCGACCGCTCAAGCCCTGGAGCACTCGGTCCAGGCGACCCAGGAGCTGATCGATCCGGCCGGGATCTCCGACGAGGTGACCGTCCGCGCGACCGATCGCGCGCTCGACGGAGTCGCCGCCGAGCTGAATCTCGAAGCCATGGCCAAGGCCGTGACCGATCAGGCGATCACGGACGCGGTCGGCGCGGTGGCCGCCGAGCTCGACGTGGCCGCCCTCCGCAAGACCGCTTCAGAGACCGCCCTCGCGCGCTCGTCCGACCAAACCTCAACCGCGATCGTGGAGCGGCTCGACCTCGCTGGCTTGGCCGCCGACGCTCGTTCGCGCGCCACCGACAACGCCGTGCACAAGGTCCTCGACGACCTCGACACGGGCGCGCTGCGCGCTGCGGTCGAGACCGAGGGACGAGAGCGCGCGCTCAACAACGTCGAGGCTCAGATCGACGTCGAGAACCTGGCTGGGAAAGTGCGTGAGCAAGCCACGGGGATCTCGCGGGACCGTGTCCTCGAGGGGCTCGATCCGGGCACCCTGGCTGCCGAAGCGACCGTTCAGGTCCTGGAGCAAGTCAACGCCGCCCTGGACCTCGAGGCGCTCCGCGCTGACGTCCAAGCTCGCGCCACCGAGCAAGCGCTGAAGTCGATCGAGGCCGAACTCGACAACGCAGAGCTGGCCGAACGCGTCGCCACTCAGGCCGCCGAGCAGCTCTTGGCCCGGGTCGTAGACGCCTTCGACGAGGCCGGTTTCCAGGCGGTGCTCCAGGAGCAAGTCGTCGAGACGACGCTCGCGGCCCTCCGCGAGACCCACGACCTAGACGCCTTGACCGAGCGCCTCGCGGCCGAAGCTCAAGCGCAGGCCTTTGAGGGCGCCAAGGTCGGGCTGGGAGACATTTCGGAGCAAGTCAGCGCCCGCGTCTCCGCGGACGCCGCCGCCAAGCTCCTCCCCGAGCTCGAGGCGAAAGTCGACCTCAGCGATTTGATCTCGCGGCTGGACGGCCTCGTCTTGGAGCGCGTGACCTCACAGATCCTCCTCGACGGCGGCTTTACGGGCGTGAAGGACGAGATCGCAGAGCTCCCGGCCAAGCTGGCCTCTGACGGGCGCGACGTCGTTCGTGAGGAGATCGACGCCAAGCTCACTGAGCTCGACTTGCCGGCCCTCGAGGCGCGCATCACCGCCGCGGTCCAGAAGGCCGTCGGCCAACAGACAACCGGCGTCGACGAAGCCGCGCTGACCAAGGCGACCCGGGCCTCGGTCAGGGAGGCCCTCGACCTCGCTCGGATCGAGACCGCGACCGCGATCGAAAAGGCCCTGGCCAAGATCCCCGAGCCGGCCGACGCTCCCGAGGCAGTCGACACAAAGGAGCTCGCGGCAGAGGTCAAGAAGGCCGTCATGGCCGACATGCCTGCTGCCCCGCGGAACGGGGAGCCGACGCCTGAGTCTGGACCTGCCACGACCCGAATGACCAAGACAGTGGACGTCAAGACATTCGCGGCCTTGGCCCGCGAGGTCAAAGGGCTCAAAATGGCCATGGGTGGCCTCCTCGACGAGAGCAACCCCGACGAGATCATTCAGTCGCCTGCGTTCAAGAAGGCCCTCGACGACAAGCTGAGCGGGATCATGACCTACGTCGAAAACGACTTGATCCCAAAGGCGATCAAGAACGCGAAGTAGGCCAGCCCTCCTTCAGCGCGGGCCCTTTTCCTTCTCTATGAGATCGACCCGCGCCCCGCTGCTCGTTCGCAGCCAGGCCTCAGTGACCTTCTGGCCCCCTCCGGGCGTGTCCTCTACACGCGCCCAGAGTTCGCCCGAGCCCTTGTCGCCCGCCACGTCGAACAGCCACGTGTCGCCGTCGTTGTCGTTCCCGCTCTTGACGATCTTGAGATCGATCTTGCGGAGCTCGCCGATCTCGGCCCGAAAGGCGGGGACGTTTGAAACGTCTTGGCGGACTTGATCGGTGATCAGGTTGAAGCCGAAGAACGCGAGAAAAACGCAGCTCAGAACGCAACAGGCCCCGCAGAGGACGATCCCAGCGAGCAGGCCATAGAGGAGGTAGGGCTTCCTCCGCGGCTGCGGATAGGGATTCCCGTAGGGGTCGGCCTGCTCGGGGTCGTAGTAACCGCTGGACATGTCCCCTCCTCCTCCGCTCAGG
This sequence comes from Planctomycetota bacterium, assembly GCA_016765095.1. Taxonomy (GTDB): domain Bacteria; phylum Planctomycetota; class J058; order J058; family J058; genus NORP233. The sequence goes on from JAESQQ010000140.1 coordinate 2,339, forward strand.
GCAGCCTATCAGGCACCTCGCTGGCCCGTGGAGCGCCTGCAACTCCTGACGCCTTGCGCTGCCGAAAGCTGCGGCCATGCCCGGCGAACCAGCGAAGCTAGTCGTCGTCCCTCGACATAACGGCGGCAATGATCCAGAGCGCGACGACCCCGCCTTTGCTGAGGGCCTCAGCGACGGTCAGGTCGTCTGCGCCTGGGAGCACGCAGGCGGGGAAGGCTGGCGGGGTGTAGGTCGTGCTCGCCGAGGTCTGAACGGCCTTGATCACGAGGTGCCCAGCTGCCACGACGGTGATCACGGCGGCCAGGAAGGCCAACCAATGGAGCAAGAGCTGACCCAGCTCTCCAACGCCCTGGGCCCAGAGGTAGAGCCCCCAGCTCACCGCAGCCCCGGGGAGGGCCACGCCTGCGATCCGCAGCCAGACACGCCCGCGGCCTCCCGGTTGGCTCGCGAGCAAGGTTGGTCGAACCTTGGCTACCCAGAGGTGGGTGTGCAGATCTTTGACGAACTCGAGGTATTCGTAGTCTTGCTGGACCGCGCGCGCGACCCCCATGTTGAGGTTCGTGATCAGGAGCGGCGGGCTGTTCGCGAGGTGGATTGCGCACACGCAAGATTCGTCGGCTCGCAGTCCTAAGTGGACAGCATGAACTTCGGCGTAGCGGCGGCGGCGAGTCTGGCCGCTGGTCGTGACGTCGAGACCGACCTCGCTCGAGAAGAGCGAGACCGTCACGGGGAGCCCCCCGGGAGTCAAGCAGGAGTAGGAGACCGCGGGCTGGGCCTCGTTCTCGTCCACGACGGAGAGGACCTCGGGCTCGGGGGCCAACGCTAGATCGAGCGCCGGCGGGGCCGACTCGGATCCCTCCTTGGCTCGCCGCAGCGCCTCGCGGACCTCCTCGACGCCGTAGCCGAGCCCGCGCGCGAGGGCGCTCAGGTATCTCCGCTCGGTGTCCACGAGGCTCCCGTCTGCCATGGCCACCGCCGCAGCCCGCAACAGGATTTCCTCGCGGCGCGCCGGGCTCTCGGGCG
>JAESQQ010000141.1 GCA_016765095.1 Planctomycetota bacterium
CGAGCCCTCAGCCACCAGGGAGCAGGGGCCCTCATGTCCTCGGCCAGTCAGCGCTGGCTGGGTGATCCACCGGGATTCGGGTCTCGGACCGATCTTGAAAAACGCCGTTTCTCGGCCGGACCCCTAGGGTGCCGCCGGCTAGAGCGCCGACAACTGGGCCCGGCTCACGAACTGGGCGTGCTCTCGTCGCGGCGTAAGCGCTCGACGGCCTCGTCCAGGTCGCGGAGCGCGTTGAGCAGGAGCGGCCCGAGGGCCTGCGGATTCCGCTCTGGGACAGAGCCTGGGGGGAGCGGCGTGAACGAGAACGTGCCCGGCTTGAGCCGAAGCGCGCTCACGAGGGCGGACGGCCCCGAGTCCTCGCCGCAGATCGCGTCGGCCAAGCGCCCGTCGCGAACGAGGAGCGCGGCAGAGTCGCCTTGCGACGTCTCGACGTCGATCCGACCGCTCTTGTGGTTGAGCTCCACGAGCTGTAGGAACTCGACCAGCTCGAGATCGCGAATCACGCCGTGCAAGGCGGGGCGCGCCTCGAGCCGAAAGGGGCGGGGGGGGGTGCGGAGGAGGTCTGCCTCGGAGTCGTCGAGGCGGAGGAGCAGCTCGACGTTGCTCGGCTTGGCGTGGACGCCTGAGAGCTTGCTCGTCAAGTCCTCGACGTCGGCCAGGAAGGCCTTGGCCGAGGGATAGCGCCGCGCCGGATCCACGGCCAACAGGCGAGCCAAGATCGGCCGAATCGGGCTGACCGGCAGAATCGGGGTTCGATCCTCGAGCGGCGGACAGCCTGTCGCGCAGTGGTAGAGGGTCGCGCCAAGCGAGTAGAGGTCGGTCGTGCCGCTGACTGGCTCCCCGGCTGCCTGCTCGGGCGAGCGATAGCCCATGGTGCCCACGTCGTAGTGCGCCGCCCCGATCGGCGCCGCGAGTCCGAAGTCGACAAGCTTTATGTCGCCGCCTGGAGTCAACATGAGGTTCTGAGGCTTGATGTCGCGATGGACGATCCCTTGGTCGTGAATGAAGTCGAGGGCCTTGGCGATCTGGTAGCCGAGCCGGAGGGTCTCGCGGAGGCTGAGCGGCTCGCCAGCCCCCCGCTCGAGGCTCCGACCGAGGCTCTCGCCCTCGACGAACTCGGTCACGAGCGCCAGCAGATCCGGCCCGCGACGAACGTCTAGGACCCGCGAGATGTTGGGGTGCCGTAAGCCGGCGTGGGCCTCGACCCCCGCCGCGAAGATTTCAACCTGATCGCGGCTGACGAGGCCCTTGAGGACCAAGATCTTGACCGCGACGGGGTGAGTCATGCCCTTGTGGGAGGCTCGGTAGATCAGACTCGAGCCGGAGCGGCGAAGGCAACGCTCTAGCTTGTAGCCAACCTCGTGGAGGCGCTTCTTGACGTCTAGGGTCGGGAACACGAGCTCAGGAGCCACCTCGCCGGGCCTGAGCGGGGGGGCGGTGTCGGCACCCGCTGCGATCCGCAGCCGGACCCTCATTTCGCAAGCTCCGACCTCGATCAAGTCGCCGCAGCGAACCTCGGACCTCTCAACGCGACGGCCGTTGAGGAAGGTTCCGTTCGCCGACGCGAGGTCCTCCAAGAGGAGTTTCCCCTCTCGGACGACGAGCTGGGCGTGGCGTCGCGAAGCGAACGTGTCGTCGAGGCAAAGGTGCGCCCGCAACGAGCGACCCAGGAGGAGAGCCTCCCCCTCGTGAACCACGAAGTGGCCGCCGACGGTCCCAGAGACTTCGATCAACGTGGGTTTAGTGGCCATTGAAGGTGCAAAGTCTACCCGCGCCCTCCGCCAAACGCTGCGCCCCTTTGCACCCTTTGTAGGTAGTCGTTGGGGCGTCGCTGACGGCTAGAAAGGCGAGCGCTGCTTGGCCCAGCGGAGCCCTCGCCCGAGTTGGTGGTAGAGGGGTGTCGGGCTGTCGGGTGACTTAGGCGAGTAGCCGTCACAGATATAGGGGACATACATCGTCCGCCGGAGGCTCTTCCACCCCTGGTGGCGGGACTTCTCGACCCGGTGCCAGAGCCGACCATCGTGGATCGTCAGGTCGCCAGGCTCAGTCTCGATCGCGAGCTCCCAGGGATCGACGCGGTGATCCACGAAGTAGGGCTTCCCAAAGGCCATGTCCCAAAAGCCCTGCTTGTGGCTCCCCGGAATCAGGCGCAGGCCGCCGTCCTCTCGAGCGATCCGGTCGAAGTGGAGCCCAACGTTGAGCATGGGGCCGGGCATTCGGCCATAGAACAGCGATCGGAGGCCGTCGGTGTGCCAGCCCAGCCTCTTGTAGCCGCTCTCGGGCACGTTCAGGTTGCGGTTGAAGACGACGCCGTCCTTCTCCTCGTCGCCGACGCGGGCGTCTTCGCCAATCAGGCGCCGGACGGGCTCGAAGCGCTCGTCGCGAATGAAAGCGTGGATCACCTCGGAGAAAGTCGAGGTGAACGCGAAGCGTTGAATGAAGGGGCGGCCCTCCGGGTCCTTGCCAGCGAAGAGAGGGATTCCGTAGACCTTCTTCCTCCGCTCGCTCAGCCAGCGCTCCTGAATCGAGTGGACCTCTGCGTCGATCGCGTCGAGCTCCTCTTGAGTGGTTACGCCTCCAAAGAGGAGGAACCCGTTCTTGTCGAGGAACGCGTTCTGAATCGGCGTGATCTCAGCCCCCAGTTCGAACCGGGTGTCGAGAGGGAGAGTCGCGGCCTCCGCGGCGGAGTGGGGATCGACGTCGATCGAGGCAATGGCGGTCACCATGGGAGTGCTCCAAGTGGCTTGCAGGAGGGCTGTGGCTCAGGCTACCTACCGCGCGAAGCGTGCCGAGCCGTTCGAGCACCCTGGCAGTGTTTAGAGCCTTCTCGGCCAGTCGTGGCGGCCAATTCCGGGATCGATCGGACCCTCTAGGGAAGCCCTCAGGTGACAACGATCGTGCACAGAGCATGCGCTCCCAAGAGGGCGCAGGTCGCACACCGAGCGCTTTCGCCCGCCCCCGCCCCCGCACTGGATGGCCCTACGCCGCAGTGCGTCGCAAGGCGAAACTTTCGGGCGGTTTCGCTCGCTCGCTGGCGCAAAATGGACAATGGGAAACGCCCGATTTCCGAACACTGCAGGCGATGGTGTCCATTCGGACTCCCCGTGAAAAGATCAACGCCATGCAGTGACTGGAGTTATGCGTTTCGCGGTTGGAACGGGAGTTGTTCATGGACTGCACAGCTGGTTGGCGGAAACCAAGTGAGGCACTCATGAACCTAATTCGATCAACTGGAATCTTCCTAGCCCTAGCGGCGACCCTAGGAATGGCAGGCTGCGGCGGTAGTTCGTCAAGCAGCAAGGGGAGCGCGAGCACCGCGGCTGGTGTCACCAGCCAAGCGCACGCTCCTCTCCCCGAAGCCCGCGCCGGCCACACCGCCGTCCGCCTCAAGTCCGGCGCCGTCCTCCTGATCGGTGGCTTCGACACGCTCGGCAACCCCCTGGCGAGCACGGTGATCGTGTCCTCCGCCGGAGTGACCCGGGGACCAACCCTCGCCACGGCTCGCGCCGGGCACACCGCAGTCCTCCTCAGCACGGGTGAAGTCCTGATCGCTGGCGGCCAGAGCGACGACCTCGGTGTCGACGTCCTCGACACGACGGAAGTCTACGATCCGCAGACCCAGACGATCACGGCCGGTCCCGCCCTGAGCGTCGCTCGCGCCAACCACGTGGCGACGACTTACTTCGACGGAGCCAACGAACACGTCCTGTTCGTCGGCGGCGTCGCAGCCCTCAACACGCAGACCAACGTCGCGCCCGCCCTCGACAGCGCAGAGAACTACGACGTCACGCTCAACAGCCTCACGCCCCTTCTCGCCGCTCTCAGCCAGCCCCAATCGCACGCCCAGATCGCTCGCCTCGACACGGGCAACCTCCTGATCGTTGGCGGCAAGGACGCCAACGGACCGATCGCGGCTGAGCTCTTCAACCCCCAGACGCGAACCTTCACTCCGCTCACGTCCGTCGCGACGCGCAGCGGCGCCGCGGTCGCTTCCCGAGGACGCGAAGTCCTCGTCGCCGGTGGCGAGAGCTCGCTGGGAATCGAAGACACGACCGAGGTCTTCGACTCGATCAGCCAGACTTTCTCCGCTGGAGCCCTCCTCGGCTCGGCTCGCTTCGAGGCGAGCGCGACGGTCGTCAACAACGAGATCGTCCTCGTCGGTGGCCGCAACTCGACCAGCGCAGTCAACACCGTCGAGCGCCTCGCCGGGGCCTCGATCGGCGGCTCGACCGCCACCCCCCACGTCGACCTGCTCACGGCGCGCTACGCCCACACCGCGACTTACTTCGACAACGACCGGCTCCTGGTCGCTGGCGGATACGACCAGACCGGCAGCCCGACGGCTGCGATCGAGCTCGTCGACCTCAACGCGACCGTCGCAACCGCGCCCCCCGTCGCCACCCCGAGCTCGACCACCCCGAGCGGCCTCGCGCCTCCCTCCTCGAGCGGCATTGCTGGCGCCGGCGCCGGCTCAAGCCCGACCAGCCCGATCGCGACCACGCCGACCACTCCCGCCACCACGACTCCCGCCACCACGACGCCCCCCGCCACGGGTGGCTCGAGCGGCGGCTCTAGCTTCACCAGCACCCTCCTCCAGTCGGCCCTCCAGGCCCTGACGGCGAGCGCGGGCAGCGGCGGCGGCTTCTCCGGCTTCCTCCAGAACTTCCTCCAGAACCTCGTCCAGAACCTGCTTGGTGGCGGCTCGGGCGGTAGCGGTCTCAGCGGAATCCTCTCCAGCCTGCTTGGTGGCGGCTCGGGGAGCACGGGTGGCGGCAGCGGCCTCAGCGGAATCCTCTCCAGCCTGCTTGGTGGCGGCTCGGGCGGTGGCGGCAGCGGCCTGAGCGGCCTCCTCAGCAG
>JAESQQ010000142.1 GCA_016765095.1 Planctomycetota bacterium
ACCTGCGTGAGGTCATAGAAACCGTAGATCATTACGGCCTGACCGATGCGGGGATCTTCGGCCGCGCCTCGAAAAACGAGCCAGCCGCCCGAGCCCGCCTTGAGCGCGAAGTCGAAGCGCTCCGCGAGCTTGATCACCCACACCTCGTCCGCTTCTTGGGTCTGACCGAGGACGCCGACGGGGCCCCCGCGATCGTGATGGAGGCCGTCGACGGCCCGAACCTCGCAACCGTGATCACGGCCGAAGGTCCTCTAGCGACGGATCGCGCGATCGCGATCGCGATCAGCCTCTGCGAGGCGCTCGAGCACCTCGCCGGCAAGGGACTGGTCCACCGCGACGTGAAGCCGGCAAACGTGATCCTGCGCAGCTCCGACGACGCGCCGATCCTGGTCGATTTCAGCGTGACCAAACGCGTGACGCCGTCGGACGAAGGCGCGGACCTGACGCGGACCGGCACCGCCCTTGGGACCTCGGCCTACATGGCGCCCGAGCAGTGCGCGGGTGACTTGGGGGAGATCGACGCCCGAACCGACGTCTATGGCCTGGGCGCGCTCCTGTTTCACGCCCTGACCGGTCTCCCGCCCTGGACCCACGAGAGCGGCTGGGAGCGGACCCAGCGCAACCCCTGGCGCCAGCCCTACCCCGCCCAGCCCGAGCAGCGGGCGCGCGTCGAGGCAGCCCAGGCCCAGGTTCCGTCCGCCCTCGGGACGGTCGTGGCGCGCTGCCTGGAGGGCGCGCCAGGCGGGCGCTTTCCCGATGCGCGCGCCCTCCGAGGCGCCCTCGCAAACCCTCCGGCGCCTCAGACTCGAGCAAGAGCCCTCGCCCTCGCGGTCGTAGCCCTTTGCGCCGTCATGACTTACGGATTCTTCAACCAAGCCTCCTGGCTCAGCCCTAACCAAGGGCAGAACCAACAGGAGACACCCATGAAGACCGCAAGCCTGGCCGCCATAGCCACCCTGACCCCCTTTCTGGCCCTGGCAGGAGAGCCGAGCCCAGCACCGATCAAGACGCCCGAAGCAGAGCGAGCCTCACTTCGGACAGTCGAAGCCAGCGGGGAACTAGCCCTCGGTTGGCTAAAGAAACTTCCGCGTCGCGAGGGTGCTTGGCTCGCAGGCGACCACCCTTCGACACGACTAACTGCCAAGGTCCTGCTCGCCTTCTCCTCGCACGGGCACACCCACCGGTTCGGGGATTGGAAACGCACGGTCGCGGGCGGCCTCTCCTACCTGAAGAGAATCCAAAGGGACAACGGCTCAATCGGATTCCTGGCAGGACGACCGGAGACCTTCCTCGATCACGCCTGGGCGACCCTAGCCCTCTGTCACGCCTATCAAGTCTCACGCGACTCCATGCTCAAGGGCCCCCTCGAACGGGCGCTCCGCTACGGAAGTGAGGCTCAGCCCAAGCAGCCGGGGGTACTCGCGGCAGTCGTATTCGCGTTAGCTCTCCACGAGTCTGAGAAGGAGAAACTCACGATCCCACAGCAGGCTTGGGAGCGGATCCGAGCCGCGTCTCGCCAGCCAATGGATTCCGCTGGGGCGTATCTCCTGCGTCGCCTCGCAGGCGAGACGCCAGCCGCACTGGCGGGTATGCGGCGGGCGCCCTCGAAGAGAGGGCCCGCGTTGTATTTCCTCGCAGCCTACGTTCACCAGCTACTTCCGGACACCGATCTGGAGTCCTGGGGCGGAAGGTTGACGAGGCAGCTTCTCGCGACACAGTCGCCGGACGGGAGCTGGGGCGACTCCCCGAGGAGCACCGTCGAAGTAACACTCGGCGTGGGAGCCTGGGCTCGCAAGCTCCGCGCGAGCAAGCAGACGGCTGGACTCGGCGAGGCTTTCACTGAGGCCTTAGCCAAGGGCGACGAGACCCTGTTCGCGACGCTCTTCCGCCCCAAGAGGCCGGCTGAGGGCGCCGAGCAGCTAGCCGAAGCGCTCAAGAGGTTCCGCCGCCTCCGAGCCAGGCTCGTCAAGGCCGGACTCGTGCTCAGCGAGGCGCGTCACCAAACCTCGATCCTTGAGAAGGATCGCGGCTCACTCGAGGGGCGAGCCAACGGATACAAGTCCAACGTGCTCGTCGACGTCAAGTTCGGTATCCGCCGGCTCTGGCTGACCCTCGACGACTGCTTGCTCGAAAGTGGCCGCTGGTGGCTCACCGACTCCCCGAGCCCGCGCTGGCTCGAAGCACCCCAACCGACGGCGCTCCGCCCGAACGCGCCTTTGATCAGCGCGACCGCAGTGAAGGCCATTCAAGGCGACATGCCGCTCCGATCGGATTCCAGGATCTTCTTCGCCAGCTCGGATAGCGGCCGCGGGATCGATGTCACGTCCGAAGTCGGGATCTGGCCCTCGCAGCTGCCCTCCGCAGGGGGCGGCGTCCACGAAAGCAGCGGGACGGTCTTCCAGTCCCAGGAGTTCCGCTCCTGCGGACAGTTCGTGATCCGCTACCCCTCTGACGCCGCGGCGGACCACGCCTTCGCTCTGCTCGTGAAGCGTGCGCGGGGAGTCCGAAGGCGAGAGAGCAAGCGCGACTGGACCCTGGCATACGTCGCCCGCGCCCGCAACGTGGTCGGCTTCGTGCTCCAACAGGACGAGGGCGTCAAGCTCCCGACCAAGTCAGCCTGGCTCGTGAAGTGGCTCACCGAGCGACTCGCGAAGTGTTCCTCGCCCGCCGAAGTCGTGAGCCTTGACCCCACATTCGAAGACTCGATCGGCCGGCAACTCCTCGAGTCGCTCCGCAGCGGCGACGCTGAAGGGTTCGCTCGCGTGCTTCGCCCCAGGAAGCCGAGTTACGCCGTCCGAGCGCGCCAGACCTTCACCAAGATTCGCGCCACGCTGGCCGCCAGGAGAGCAGACCTCTCCAGCCTGCGCCTCGTAGAGATCGTGGACCGAGCTGAAGTCCCAGCGAATCGCTCGGCACTCACCGAGTCCGACCTCTACGCGACCTTCAAGGTGGGAGGGAAGACCTTCACGATCACCCTCGACGACTGCGTGCGCGTCGGAAACCGCTGGTGGCTGACCGGTCGGCTCAAGCCTGGGCGCTAGGGGCCCAAAGCGCGAAGCCGCCTCTATTGAGGCGGCTTCGTGACGTCGAAGGTGTAGACCCGGTCGTAGACCGACCAGATCACGTCCTTGTCGTTGAACACGATCGAGCCGACCCGAGTCGGGTCGTGACGGGTCCGCTCGAAGAGCGCCTCGTTGTCGTGAGGGAGCGAGAACAAAAGCCTGCCCGTTGGATCCCAGACCTCAAGGAGCCCGATCTCGTTTCCGGTCGCGAGGAACTCACCGTCCTCGGAGAAAGCGATCGCCGTCAGGCCGAGGCCGTCGCCAGCTTTAAACTCCAAGGAGGGGGGGCCCTCAGCCCCGGTCAACCAGATCGCAACGGTCTCGTCGGCGGTGGCGGCCGCGAGGTGGGAGCCGTCGGGGCTAAAACAGAGCGCCCTTATGGGCCCGCCGTCTCGGCTGAGCGTCCAGACTAACTCTCCGGTCGCCGCCTCGTAGAGGAGCACCTTCCCGTCCTGGGCACCGACCGCCAACAGGTCCTCATTGAAGGCCACCCGCCCGCCCCCACCTCGCTGGCGCTTGGTCTCCTTCCAGAGCAGCGCGCCGTCCGAGATCCGAAACACGCGAATCACGCTGTCCCTCCGGCTGCTGGTCGCGACGAGCTCTTCGCTGGCCGTAGCCCGAGTCATGTAGGCGTCCGCTCCGTCGGCGAGCGGCTGCGTCAAACCGGAGGTCGAGTCGAGGACTAGGACTTGGTTTCCGCTCGCGAGCGGAACGTAGTGGCTCCCGATCAGGGTCGATCCGATCTTGTACCGCCCCGGCGCCTGCGCTCCGTAGTATTCCAGCTGCCCCCCGGCGGTCTCGCGCCAGAGCCTCCCGCTGAACTTCTCCACGACCAAGAGCTGCCCTTTGGAGACCCCGACCGCCAGTACGCGGCCCAGCTCCGGGTGGCTCAGGATCGCGGCTCCGTTGGGGGCGCGGGCCGGCTGAGAGGCCCTGAGCAAGGCGTAGCCAGCAGCGCCAGCGCCCACACCCAGCAAGAGGAGGAACGCCAAGCACGAAACGATCGGGGGCTTGGTGGGCGCCACTGGTGCTGGTTCAGGGTCTTGGGTCTCGTCCATAGGGCGAGATCCTAATCCACCCGACGAACCCGGTAGACGAAGTGATAGGCGAAGTGGAAGGGGAAGATCCGCTTCCAGAACTTGCCCTTGTCCCAGCGCACGACCTCGTCCGTCTCGAGCCCGCCGCGCAGGAGGAGGTCCTTCCACTCCTCGCAGGTCGCGAAGCGGTCGATCGCCTGGTGGTGGTCCGGTCCACGTCCCGTGCGCACGACTTTCCAGAGGTCGCCTGAGTAGTAGGAGTTGGGGAGCATCACGATCGCGCGGCCCTCGGGCTGGAGGACCCGCGCGAACTCGCGGGCGCCGGCCTCGGGGTCGAGGAAGTGCTCGAGGTTGCCGAGGCACACCACGCGGCTAAAGACGGCGTCCCGAAAAGGGAGCCGCTCGCCTTGGCCGCACACAAGGGGACCCCGGCCTCGCGCGTGGGCCTTGTGGAGCGCGTTCTCGGCGAGGTCGAGGCTCATGACGCTCGCCCCCTTCTCAGCCGCGTAGGCGGCGAAGGGTGCCGTCCCGCAGCCGACGTCGAGGATCTGGCTTCCGTCGAAATCGAGCAGGCGCCAGACCAAGTCGTAGAGCGCGGCTCGCTCGCCATACTCGGCCTTGGCGTAGGTCGCGTTGTAGGCAGCCCGCAGGCCGCGCAAGTCGCTGACGGTCTTGCGCTCTCTCACGGGACCGCCTCCGCTGCCAAGGGTCGCAGCTCATGGGGCTGCTCCCACCAGAGGTAGTAGGCCGCGTTGGTGGCCTGGCTCCCCGGCTCAAGCTCAGCGTAGGCGCGGGCCTTCTCTTCGAGCTCCTCTCGGCTGAGCCAAGCCAGGCAGTAGTGATAAAGGCAGGCCTCGGGCGCGCGAACTTTCTTCATGGCCTGGGTGACCGACTTGGGGAAGCGGGGGTGGACCGGGCCTTCGTCCTCCAAGTAGCGGAACTCGTCGCGGCGACGAAAGAGCCGCGGGACGTAGCAAGGCTCGTGCTTCTCGCTCCGCACGTAGCGGGGCGGATCGAGCTCGACGAGCCAGCGCATGGGGAGCCTGTAGAAGTCGCGCCGCCGGTTCGCGCAGAGCCAAGGGAGCTTGGCCGCGAGCTCGGGCGAGACGCGCTCGTCGGTGTCTAAGTGCAGGATCCACTCGCCCGACGCAGCCGCAAAGCTCGCGTTCTTGATCCGGCCGAAGTGCCCCTCCCAGGGGTGCTGGACGTAGGTCACCCGCGAATCCGCGCGGCAGAGCGCCTCGGTCTCGTCTTGGCTCCCGCCGTCGACCACGACCACTTCGCGCGCAAAGGGCGCCACGTTCTCGATCAGGCCCGCCAACTCGGACGCGCGATTCCAAGCGCACACGGTCACACTCAGATCGAGGGGCGGGGGATCGCCTCGGAGCCTGCCAAACACCCTTAAGGGAACCGGGGCGGGAACAGAGCCCAGCGCATGCGGTTGAGGCGAAAGGGCGTGGCACGACCGAGCGTCACCAGCCGGCGAAGCCGCGTGCGATCCCCGCTGACGTAGGCCCGCACGAACCGAATCGGATCGAGGAGCTGGACGCTGGCCGGCTCGGCGGTCTGGAGCTTGGTCCAAGAGCGGAGCAGGCGAAGCAGGTTCCTCTCTGCCGTGGCTGCGTCCGGCTCGCCGATTCGGCAGCGGTCGAGGTCGATCACGACTCCCGTCCCGTCGGCGTCGATCAGGACGTTCTTGAGGTTCAAGTCGACGTGGTCGACGCCAGCCGCGTGAAGGGCTGCGACCGCCCGCGCGCTGGCTGTGATCGCGGCGCTCCGCTCGGCGCCCTTCGTCTGGCGCAGGACGGCGACCAAGTCGCGGGCGCCGCTCAGCTCACGGCTCACGAGGCCGTGGTGAAACCCACCGGCCACGGGCCGGGTCACGGCCGCCACGACCTCGGGCAC
>JAESQQ010000143.1 GCA_016765095.1 Planctomycetota bacterium
ACCCATACCCTTTCGGCACCCAACTCTTCCTAGTAAAGCGGAGCACGATTCTGAGCGAGGTCGCCTTCATGGCGAATGGGAGTCGTGAGACCAGCGTCGTGGGCGACCTCTCAGAATCGTGGCCTCCGGTTTAGTCCAAGCGCAGGACGTGCTCTTTGAGCCGACGCGCGAGGTTGTATTTGCTGCTCGGCTTGCGACCGCGCTTGCGCTTCATATCGACCGAGCGTGCTGCGCGGACCGGCAGGCGAGGGTGCTTGAGGAACACGTCGGGCGCGAAGCGGATTCGATCGCGGTCGGGGTAGTGCTTGGCGGTCTCCTCGAGGAGCAGCTCGTGCATTTCGGGCGGCGTCTTTCGCAGGAGCTGCCAAACGAACTGCACGATCTCGTGACCGCAGTACTCGCGGACCCGGCTCCGCGAACGAAACACCATTTCGAAGTCGAACCAGAGGAAGCTCTCGTCCTCGAGCACGAACACATGACCGAGGTCGCCGTTTTCGTGGACGAGCAGCGGCTCTCGCTCGCGCTCGGCGATTGCGTGGCGGCGGCCCCACTCCTGGAGCCAGCGCCGGTAGAGATCGAGGCGCTCTTCGAGCGGCTTGCTCTGATCCGCGAGGACGACCTCCAGCTTGGGCGCGTCGACGTATTCGAGGAGGAGGTAGCCGCCTGGAGGGCAGTTGGGCGCGATCACCTCGACGTCGGTGTAGGGCTCGAAGACCCGAAACCCATGGCTCGCCCAGAGCCGGAGGCAAGCCAGCTCCATTTTGAGCCGCGTCTTGGGCATGTAGCTCGTCTGGCCCTCGAAGCAGACGTTGCCCAAGCTCTTGAGCCACGTCTCGGGCCAAGACCGGCTGCCGTAGTAGACCTTGAGGACCGCAAAGCCCCCCCGAAAAGGGACCTTGTAGAGGAAGTTCCCGTTCTTGAGCAGGAGGTAAGGCTCGAGATCACTGATCTCTAGCCGCTCCATTCCAGTGACGCTCACTGCGTTCTCCCTCCCACGACTCGTGTCGCAAAGAGCCTAACTTGCCAAACACCTCGCTGGGCGCCACTCCCGCCGCGAGGAGGCTCACCACGCGCCGTGTCGCGGTTAGCCCAAGCTCTCGGCGCCGCTGGCCTCTCGAGATCGGTTCGAGGTCGCGACGTGGGCGGCGAGCCGGTCGACGGCCGCGGTCTTGCTCCGATCGCGCCGGATCCGATCGCTCCAGCGACGGGCCGTGCGCACGAGGGTCAACCGCGAGTAATCGCGGCAGGCGTCACGGATCAAGTCATGGTCGTCGAGGGCCTCGAGGAACACCTCGTCGAGGCCGGCCGTCTCAGGAACGGGCGGAATCGAGCGCAGCAACGAGGCCAACTCGTAGGCGATCGCGTAGAGGAGGGGATAGCCGGGGCGAAACGCGTTCTCGAGGTCGATCGTGACCAAGTCGTCGTGGCCGTGAACCAGAATGTGCTTGAACGTCGGGTGCTCGGGGATCAGGAGCGGCTCGCTCAACTCCAGCGCCCGTCGCTGGCGGGCGAGGGTCTCGCGCGCCACCTGCTGGAGCCAGGCCTCCTTACGGGCCCTGGGGATCTCCGGCTCCGCGAGCGCGAAGAGCAGGCGCTGGCCAGGCGTGTCCTCGATCCAGAGGTAGGGTGCCTCGATCCAAGTCGGCTTGGGTCCCTCGAGGACATGAGGCGTTCGGTAGCCCTCACGGGTCCAGAGCTCCAGGCAATCTCGCTCGATCTGCTGGCGGCTGGTCGCGTCTATGGGGCGCTTTCTCTCGACGAACACGCCCGAGAACAAGCTCATCCAAGTCCGCGCCTTGCTGCGGCGGCGGCGATAGACCTTGAGGACCCGGGGCGGATCCACCTGGCGAAGCACCAAGTTGCCGAGCGGATTGCTGAGATCGCCGCTGAGGAGAGTCAGGTCTGGAGGAAGGCTCAGCACAGGCGCGTCACCCATTCACGATACGCGAGTGATCTGGGCTCAGGAAACCCGAATGTCCCGTAGGTCTGGCCTGCGCCCGGAGTAAGTCGGTGGGTGGCTGTCTCGCCGACCGGGTGTGGGGGCGCGGGAGCTCCCTCGCCTCCACTGACCGAAGCGACGCGATCACGGCGCCTGCCCGGCCGCGGCGGCGAGCGCGGCCATGTGATCGACGACTTCCTCGAGGGTCATGGACGAGCTGTCCACGTAGTGGGCGTCGTCGACGCGCGTCAGGGGCCCGACGAGTCGGGTCGTGTCGCGGCGATCGCGAGCCGTGATCTCCTGTTGGAGCTTCTCGGGCGCGGGGGCGTCTCCGCCCAAGTCTTCGGCGCGTCGTCGGGCGCGCTCCGTCACGCTCGCGTCGAGGTAGATCTTGACCTGAGCGTGGGGGAACACGACCGAGCCCAAGTCCCGCCCTTCAGCGACGATCGTGCCAGCGCGGGCGACCGCCAAGGCCTGCTGCCTCGCGACGAGTCGCTCGCGGACGCGAGGCTCGTTAGCGAGGTGGTGAATCGAGTTGGTGACTTCGCGGGTTCGAATCGCCTCGCTGACGTCGTGGCCGTCGAGCAGGACCCGGCACTTGCCCTCGGGACCGTCAGGGAGGAGTTCGATCTTGGTCTCGTCGACGACGGCGGCGAGGGCTGCCCCGTCGCTGAGGTCGGTCCCGAGGCGAAGGGCACGCAGGGTGCAGGCCCGATACATGGCGCCCGTGTCGAGGTAGAAGGCCCCCAACCGGTCTGCCAGTCGACGCGCGGCGGTGCTCTTACCCGCGCCCGCCGGTCCGTCGATCACGACCAGAAGAGGCCCTTGACTCACGTTCGCTCCTTTGATGAACAAGACCCGCTCCACTGGCCGGTAAAGGCCTGCCCGGCAAAGGCGAGGGAGCGGGTCTGTTTTCAGTGGGTCGCGGACCTAGAGGACCAGGGCCTTGGTGCAACGGAAGCCGAGAATATCGACTTTCGTCTTCTTCCCCGCCCACAAGAACGAGCTCGCGACCACGAACCGAGGGTCGGCGGGATCGACGTAGCTTCCGCCCTTGATGTACTGAGATCCCTCGTGCTCGGGGTGCACCGAGTTGGTCCACTCCCAGACACCCCCCACCAAGCCGAGCACGCCGTGAGGCGAAGCCGCGTCTTGATAGTCGGCGACCGGCTTCAGCTCAGGGTCGCGGCGACGGTTCCAGTGGCAGTTGACGCGAGCCGCCGTCGGCTCCTCTTCGCCCCAGGGGTAGGTGTTGCCTTCAGGGCCTCGGGCAGCCTTCTCCCATTGCTGGACGGTTGGCAGGGCCGTTCCCTTCCACTTGCAGTACTGGAGCGCGTCCATCCAAGAGACACCGGTCACGGGCAGGTTGGGGAGGCTGAGGTCTGGGCGAGACTCCCAGCCAGTCGGAGGCCGATAGTTGGTCTCCGCCACGAACTCGCGATAGGCGGCGTTGGAGACCGGCTCGACGTCTATGTAGAAAGGCTCGAGGACGGTCTCTTCGCCGTCCGGCCCGAAGGGGAACGGGCCGGCGGGAATCATGACCATCCCGGGGACCGAGGGGGCGGAGGCGACGGCCGCCTTGACCTTCTCCTCGAGGCCCTCCTCTTCGATCATCTCCTGAACGTCGGCGTAGCGATCCTCGACCGCGTCCCACTCGGTGTCCCCAGTCACCTTGCGGTAGACCTCGAACACTTCGCGCGCCTTGACTAGGAACCGGGCGCGGTGCGTCTCGTCCTGGAAGGCCTGCTCGTAGAGAAGGATTCCGTAGAAGAAGCACTCCTTGTCCTCGTTGAGCGGGTGCTTGGCATAGAACTTCTCGAAGAAGCGCAGCGCCTCGCCCTCGTCCAACTCGAAGGGTGCTTTGGTGGCGTCTACGTAGGTCGCCCATACGTATTGGCAGATTTTTTCTCGGCTGAGGTCCACCCCGCCCACCTTGCCTTCGGTCTTCACCATAGTCGCGTTATCTCGCAGTTCGCCCTAGGAGCGCTCGTAGACGACGATCTCACCCTGGAGGCCAGAGATCGCGAGTCGCCCAAGGCGACGGTTGAAGCCCATTCGCCCCATTAGGTTCTTCTCGTAGCGCTGCGCGCCACCTTCCGAACAACCCACGTTGAGAAAGGCCACGTCCTCACGGACTTGGAAGGGGGTTCCGCCTTGACCGTCTGTCCAGCGGTTGAGCTTCTCGAGGCCTTTGGCGAAGTCCTGATCCCTGTGATCGAAGAACTCGACAAAGCGACGGCTCTGGCTCTCGCTGACCTTTTCCTCGACGCCGAGGAAGGCCTCGGCGTTGCTCGTGGGCTGCTCGGGCGAACTCGGCTCTTGCTCAGGGACTTCCGCCACCTTGGCCGGCTTGGACTCAACCCCCACGGGAGCGGGAGCGCTGGCGCCGCCCGAGATCGCACGCAGGAGCGCGATCTGGTTCGTCAGCAGCTGGCGGAGCATGCGGTTGAGGTCGACGGGCGCGAGGAGGTCGTCGCGGGTTGAGGAGAGGTCTCCCAGGAGGGCTTCGCTGCGGTCTGCTAGGTCAGCCAGTCCGTGCCCAGACGAATCCCTGGCTCCTGACCCACCGAGGGAGTTCCCAAGGGAGTCCCTAGAGGAATCAGAGTCCGGCGGTTGCGGGCTCGGGGGCTGGCTGCGAGTCGTCAAGCGGCCCTCCGTGGGCACACGTTTTGTTGGCCCGAGTCAAGGTGCTCGGGTGCGGGGCCGAATCGTAGCCCTTTTCGAGGCCTGGTCAAGCGAGCGGACGGCTTCAAGTCGTTGATTTTCAAGGCCCCGCGGAGCCCGGCCAGGTCCAGGGGCGGGGCGTGCCAGCTCCTCGCGGAGGCTTCCCCTCAAGGTCTGCCCCTGTCCGGGCCGAAAGGGAAGACGTGGGGTCCCACCCACGCCCCAACCTCCCTACAATCCGCGCCCAACAGGAGGCGCAGCAGTGATTCCCAGGATTGAAATCGAGCACGTGAAGGCCCGAATGGTCCTCGACAGTCGTGGCAACCCGACCGTCGAGGTCGATGTGTGGCTGGAGGACGGCAGCTTGGGCCGCGCGATCGTGCCTTCGGGTGCCTCGACTGGGGCCCACGAGGCGCTGGAGCTCCGTGACGGCGGAGAGGAGTGGCACGGCAAGGGGGTCAGCCAGGCCGTCGACAACATAAACAACGTGCTGGCCGAGGCGATTGACGGGTTCGACGCGACCGCTCAGAGCGAGCTCGACCAAGTCCTGATCGAGCTCGACGGGACGCCCAACAAGGCCAAGTTTGGGGCAAACGCGATCCTGGGGGTCTCCCTGGCCGTGGCGAAGGCCGCCGCGATCTCAGCCGACCTCCCCTTCTACCGCTACCTCGGTGGGGTCTCGGCTCACACGCTGCCGGTGCCCATGATGAACGTGATCAACGGCGGCAGTCACGCGGACAATGGACTCGACGTTCAAGAGTTCATGATCGTGCCCTGGGGCGCCTCGACCTTCACCGAGGCCCTCCGCTGGGGGAGCGAGACCTTCCACCACCTCAAGAAGCTGCTCAAGGCGCGCGGCCTCGCGACCAACGTCGGCGACGAGGGTGGGTTCGCCCCAGCGATTGAGACCAACGACGAGGTGTTCGAACTCCTCCTCGAGGCGATCGAGAAGGGGGGGCGGAAGCCCGGCAAGGACATAGCGCTTGCGCTCGACGTCGCAGCCAGCGAGTTCGGAGGAGCCGACGAAGGCTACCGCGGGCAGAGCTTCGGGAGCGAAGCTCGCCTCAGCAGCGACGAGCTGACCAAGGCCTACGAAGGCTGGATGTCCAAGTATCCGATCCTGTCTATTGAGGACGGCCTGGGCGAGGACGACTGGGCCGGCTGGAAGCGGCACACCGACGCCCTCGGAAGCCGCGTCCAGCTTGTCGGCGACGACTTGTTCGTGACCAACACGACCCGCCTCGCTCGCGGGATCAAAGAGGGGATCGCGAACTCGATCCTGATCAAGGTCAACCAAATCGGGACCCTGACCGAGACCCTCGACGCGATCGCGCTCGCCCGCCGAGCCCGCTACACGGCTGTGATCAGCCACCGCTCGGGCGAGTCCGAAGACACCACGATCGCCGACCTGGCGGTCGCGACGGGCGTCGGTCAGATCAAGACCGGCTCGCTGAGCCGGACCGATCGAGTCTCGAAATACAACCAGCTCCTCCGGATCGAGGA
>JAESQQ010000144.1 GCA_016765095.1 Planctomycetota bacterium
GCTCGAGCGCGCGCTGGAGCCGCGCGACCAACGCCGCTCCGTTTTCCGCCGGGCTGATCGGCGCCGCGAGCTCGGCCTGCTCGGGCTCGGTGGCGGTGGGGCCGCCAGCCCAGAGCTTGCTGAGGCGATCGGGGTCGAAGAAGTCGTCGGCACGAGAGGAACTCACGCGCCGGAGTAGCGCCCAATGACGCCCAGCAGCAGGTAGATCGAGACGATCGCCCCTGCGGCCACCGCGTAGATCCAGACCGGTGAGGTCGCGAAGGCCGACGTCGACTGCCGCGCTTCGATCGGCTTGCGCGGGACCTCGGGGACGGGGATCTTCGCCTTGAGCTTGCTCTTGTATTCCTCGACCCGAGCCAGGTTGTCCACGTGGCGACCCTTAAAGCCGCTGCTCAGGCAGAGGTAGAAGACCTCGTAGACGAAGGGCAGCGTGTCGGGCTTGCGGAGCAGGTCGTCGAGGGTGTCGTAGAAGGCCGCGCCGCCGCTGTCGATTTGGAACAGCTCGGTCTGCAGCGGTGGCCAGGTCCCGCCTCCGCCGCCAGCTACGAACCGGTTTTGGACCAGCTCGTCGAAGTAGATCACGAGGGGAAACAGGACCAGGAAGCCCTCGCGCTCGGTGAGGGTCTCAGCCAAGGACGCCTTGAGCATGTCCAGCCGCGCGCGGAGCTTCGCCCGGACTTCGATCAGGTCGTCCTTCGCCACATAGGCTTTGAAGAATCCGGCCTGGCCCCCGCTGCGGTGGGCAGCGGCGGGAGCTTTGACCGGCGCCGCGGCCGCGGCCGTCGGGCGATCTTCGAAGCGTTCTTCCCGACTCACGAGTGTGTCGAGTTCGCCGAACAGCTCGTAAACCGCGGACCAAAGCGCGTTCTTCATGGTGACTCCTCGGACCGCCTCATGAGACAGCGACTCCCCAGGCCCAGACCTGGACTTGGAGGTTTGCTGAGGCCACGTGGAAGTCCATTTCCTCGCTGGCCGGGACGACGGTCAGCGAGAAGGGGACGACGACGGGCGATTGGGGCTCTGGTGCCGGCTCAGTGCCGACCTGAAGCTCGAGCGGTGGTCCTGGTTCCCCCGCGGGTCGAGTGCGGACGAAGCCCTTCACGTCGGCGTCGCCCGTGTGAAACGCCTTGAAATACGTCCCGTCCTTGGGGTCTGGCGCCTGGACCGCCAAGCGAAGGGTGACCTTCGCCGTGGAGAGGCTCTGCGAGGAGATGTTCCCCATCGCGTGCTTGTTCGCAGCGGAGACGACTCCGGTCAGCTTGAGCGGGTCCGTCGGACCCCCGCCCCATTCGAGCGACGAGAGGACCGCGGCTGCGCTGACGGCGGGATTGTTCCCGATAAAGACAGGCAAGTCAGCGCTCAAGCTGATGCTGGTCCCGATGTTGAGCTTCGTCAGGTAGCCGACGGGAGTTGCAGTTCCCGGAACTTGGCGGAAGGCCTGCACGGCGTCCGGCTTCCAGCGCACTTCTGTCATGGCTATCCGATCCTCGACTCGAGCCGTAGCTCGACGTCGATCCCCTCGAATTGAATGTGCGGAGAGACCGCGACCAAGCAGTTGAACTTGCCCACCACGCCCTCGGCTTTCTCAACGACGACCCGCGCTCCCTTGAAGGGGTAGAAGCGCAAAGTCCGGTCGCTCGGGCTGTCGATGGTCGTCACGTAGCCTTCGAGCCACTGCTTGAGCAGTTCTTGGAGATAGCCGGCGTCGGCCGTCGAACCCACCGCGTCGCGCACAATGCACTTGAGGTAGTGGGCGATCCGCGAAGCGGAGAGAGTGTAGGCCAAGTTTGAGTGGAGCTGGGAACGCTCGGTGTCGAGCTCGTTTCGATAGCGGCGCGGAATGCGAAGCGACTGGCAGCTAAAGAAGCAGGCCTCGTCGGTCCCCGGACGGTCTAAGAGCGGAATGAACCCCGCGTTGGCATAGGTCAACTCGGCCCAATCGGGGATCGCGACCTCGACGGGTGACTTGAGGACGCGTTCGTTGCCCACCCAGAACCTATGCGCAGGCAATCCGGCCCGCAGCCCACCGCCGTGGGCCCCGCGAATGGTCTGACACCAGCCCGACTCCTCGAAGGCTCGGACCATGTTGCGGGCGAAGAGCGAGGCCGCGCTCCCCCAGAGGTAGCCGCGGCCGTCGTGGCCGACGTCCTCGACGAAGGGGAACTCGGGGGCCTCGACGGTCTCAAGATCAGGGTTCCACGGGGCACGGGCCAGGTAGCGAGGCAAGACGAGGGCAAGGTAGTTCGCCTCGGGGGCCTCACGAAGGGCGTGCCAAGCCGTGTAGCGTCGGTGGCGCAGGAGGCCCTCGAGGTCGCGTGCTGCGCTGACCTGCTCGGCGGTGTCGAATCCGAAGAACGCGGGCGAAACCGAGGCTATGAAGGGAGCGTGGCTGAGCGAGGCCACCTTGCCGATCTGGCGGAGCCAGAGGATGTCTTGGGGGGTGCTGTTGAACTCATAGAGTCCCACCATTGCCCCGTAGGGCTCGCCGCCGAACTGGTCGTATTCCTCGAGGTAGAGCTTTCGAAACGGCGTCGTCTCGGTGACGTCGACTGAGCCCGCCTCGAGGTCCTCGTAGAGCTCCTCCTTGGAGGCATCGAGGAAGTCCACGCGAACCTGGGCCTGGAAGTTCGCAGCCGAGACCAGTCCCTCGAGGTCGCGCCAGGCGGACTCCATCGCCTGAAAGTCTGGGTGGTGGAGGATCTCGTTGAGCTGGGCGGAGATGCAGCGGTCGATGCTCAGGAGCAGTTGGTGGACCCTTCCGCCTGGGAGTCGACCCTCGACCGGAGCTATGTTGCAAACGAGGGCAGCGATCCCCGTCAGGAGGGCTGTGTCGACGCCGGCCCACTTGTCCACAGCCTCCGCTGGTTTGGCCTCCTGGGACTCAGCGCCGGAGGGCGCCTGCTCGAGTGCCGTGAAGAATCTCCGGACGTCGAGAGTTGCTACTTCAGCCATGAAGAGCGCTAGCTCGCCGGGGGCTGGCTGGACGCCTCGGTGCAGTTGAGACGGAGCATTTGTCCGTGGAGGTGCACGTCGTGCTCCGATTCGAGGCGGACGTCGCCCTGGCCATGGATCCCGAGCTTCCCCTGGCTCTCGAGCTCAAGGGTGCCCCCCCGCAGCGCGAGGTCTCTCTCAGCGGTGACCTCGAAGGTACGGCAGCGGATCGCGATGGTCGGAGCCTCGAGATCGAGGCGTGCCGAGCTGAGCGAGACGACGGGCCCGTCCGGCCCACATGCAATGCGGACTTCGACCGCTCCAGTCGGGGAACGAATCTCGATCGCTTCGCTCACCCCAGAGGTGGCGAGAATGACCAGAGAGTGGCCAGAAGGCAGCTTGCGCCGCACTACGACTGCTCCCTCGCCCTTTGCCGCCGCGCCACCCATCGCGTTATTGACGGAGGTCGGCTCACACGTTGGCGCGGTCGGCCCGGCCGTTCCCATGGGAACTCCTTGAAGAGAGGGCGGACTCTCACATCATGCATTTGAGGTGTCAAGCAGTCCGGGTCGCCTATAGTGCTCCCCGCCATGTTCACCGAGGTACTCAAACTCGACCTCACGCTCGCCACCGGTGCCACGACTTCGAAGATTGGTTGCGGCGACATCGAGCATTTCGAACTCAAGCTCCACGCCTGGGGCTTCGAGGCCGAGGTGACTTTCTCCACCTGGGCCGAGCGAGCGGAGGAGGACCCGTGCTTTGAGGCCTTGAGCGCCTTGAAGCCGGTCACCGCCCGACTCGAGGTGAGCTCTGCGCGGGCGCCGACTCCTGCGCCGGATTCCTTGATCGCGGCCGGAGTCGTGACTCAGTCGAGCGTCGTCGAGCACATGCTCGGCGGCCTGAGCGACCGCCCGCTGCGTCGGCGAGAGATCACGGTCTGCTTCGCAGACGCCGCGCAGGTCCTTTGGGCTCAGCACTACCCCTGCGAGCTGGTCGCCGACACCGCCTTGGGGAAGGTGATCAAGCGCCAGCTCGTCGCGGGCATCACACTCGAGCAGAAGTGGAGCCTCCTCGCCGAAGAGCACCCGCTCGTGTGCCTTGGCCTGGGTGTGGATCCGGGAGGGGCGAGCTTCTACGACTTCCTCCTCTGGTACACCGACGCCCACGGAGGAGCGTTCACCTTCGACGCCCAAGAGTCGTCCTACTCGCTCGCCGGGGCCAAGCCCAAGCTCGGGAGCCCAGGCACCCTGCCCGTCTTCGACACGGCAGGAGTCCGAACCGTGGCTCCCGCGCGCGCTCGCCACGAGGTGCGCTTGCTCGACGCCCAGGCGGTGGCCCCGACCGAGTCCACCGTCGCCAACGAGGACTTCGTGACCGGAGTTCGTCGAGACGTGCTCTTGCTCCCTCCGACTCCGCTCGCCTTCAAGGCGGCTGAGGCCACAGAGACCGCCTGCCTCGTGGCTGCCGGACCCGATCCGCACCTGGAGATTGAGCTGGCGCGCTTCCCGAGCGTCAGCCTCAGCCCTGGCGCGCGGGTCAAGACGGCGACCGCCGCCGGCTGGAGCGCCAAGAGCTGGGCCGCGAACCGCAGCCTGCGCGTGTTCGACTACACGCTCCAAGCGAGCGCTAGCGCGGCCCCCGGTGACGAATCAGGGCTGAGCGAGCGCGTGTTTGAGGTCGAGGGGTTGGCGAAGCTCGAGCAGGAGACGGACCCTGCCCAGCGCTTGCCAGCCTTCGTGACCCCCTCGCTTGAGTGCGTGGCCGAGGCTCGGGTCGTGGCTGCTGGCGGAGAAGAAGAGGACCGTCGCTGGCAGGTGGCCGACGACGACCGCGTCGGGGGCCCGGTCTACACCCTGGACGTGATCCTCTGGAACGCCAAGATCGTGGTCCCCTTTCAGCCCGATCAGCAGACCGGGCACCTGTTCTTCCCGGCCTACAAGCAGTCGACGGTCCTGGTCGAGCTCGGCTTGTATTCGGCGCGCCTGGCGCGGCACCTCGACTGGGGGCCCGGGGTCCAGCTCGCCCAGGACACGCAAGGGGATCACATTTTGCTCGGCTTCTCGGAGACGACCGAGACCTCGATTTGCCACCAGTATGTGAGCAACAAGCCGGAGCTCGTTCTGAAGCGCTTCGACAAGGGTGACACCCAGACGATCGCGTTCCGGGAGGGCGTCACGACCCTCCACGTCGAGGAGGAGGAGTTCGCGGGATCGATGACCGAGACCTTCGACGTCAGCCTCCAGGTCGAGCTGGCCCGAGGCGAGCTGACGGGGTCCATTGGCGGCGGAATGAGCGAGGTCTCGGGCAAGTTCGGCTCCGCGGCAGGAGGCCTCTCGAGTTCGATCGGGGGAACTAGCGCCGAGGTCCAGGGCGAGCTCCAGTCCACGACCTCGACCGTCGGGGCCAAGATCGACGAGGCTAAGGGGGAGCTCGACCAGCTCCGCTCTTCGCTCAGCGAGGGGAGCGCGCCGGTCAGCTCTGCGGCCAAGTCTGCCTCGGCCGAGCTGAAAGCGGCGCTCGAATGAGCAAGCAGGGACGAACGTGATTGAGTTGGAGAGCAAGCTGGCGACGCTCGAGGGGAAGCTGAACGACTTCGTCGGCACCCTCAAGGGTGAGGTCGAGTCCATGAAGGGCGAGATTCAGACCCTCGACGAGGGAGCTCTGGCTGCGCTCGAGACGTGCCTGTCCGAGGTCGAGGGAGTCCGGGCGTTCTTGCTCGAGCAGCTCGGCAAGGTTGAAGCCAGGGCGACGGCCCTCCGGCCAGGCTAGGGGCCGCCATCATGCAGCAAGCGTTCGCGAGCTTGAAGGGGATCCCGGCGGAGGTTGGCGCCGTCGAGGGAGAGATCCAAGGTCACGTCGAGACCCTCAAAAGTGACCTCCAGGGACGAATCACAGGGGTTCAGGCTCAGTGCGACACCAGCGTCGAGTCGATCAAGGGACAGCGAGCCCAGGGTGAAGCGCGCCTCACGAGCCTCGAGGCCGACGCGGAGGCACGCGACGTCGCCCTCCGGGCCCAGCTCGAGCCTAAGCGAGCGAAGTCGGCGAGCTCCGTCGAGTCTATCGAGGGCCAACTGGACGCCGCGCGCGATTCGCGGGCGGCGGCGATCCAGCAGGCGCGGACGGGCCTCGACGCGACTTTCGTGCCTCTCGAGCAGCACGCCGAGCAGGTCAACGAGGCCCTCGACGGCGCCGATCAGGTCAACGTGTGGATCGACGACACCTTGGGCGGCAAGCTGACGAGCCTCGGCGCCCTGCGGGTCCAAGTCGACGAGAAGGTCGTCTCCGTCGAGACCTCCCTTCAGGAGCCGCTGGACAAGGTCTTGGCACGGATGGCGGAGTTCCGCGTTGGGACCACGACCAAGTTGGACGCCTTCACCCCGAAGCTCGAGAGCACCCGGGAGAAGCTCGTCGGGACCTCTGAGGGGAGCAAGAAGACGCTGACTTCGGCCTTGCTGACATTCGAGACGCCGACCTCCAAGGGGGCCGAGGCTTTCTTGGAACAAGTCGCCGCGATGCGCGAGCGGCTGGCCTCGGTCAGCGCCCAAATGAAGGAGGTCGTCACGGTGGCCAGCGAGGCGCTCGACAAGCTGGTCGAGCAGGCCGACGCCGCCTCCGCCAAGATCGCGGCGGCCATAGAGACCGTGTTCAGCGGAATCGAGACGACGCTCGACTCGATACAACAGGCCCTCGAGGAGCTCCAGGCTGCGATCTCAGCGCCCTTGGCAGAGCTGGAAAACCTCCTCGCCCAGCTCACCGACGCCTTCGAGACCGGAATGGCCACCCTCGAGACCTTCAAGGAGACCGTGACGGCCGCGCTTGAGGCGATCCCCGCCACGGGGCTCCCAGAGGCGCTGGTCAAGAGCAGCATCTCGGCGATCTCGCAGGCTGCAGCGACGCTCTCGACGCAGATCGAAAAGGCGGCCACGACCGCAGGCGAGCAACTTGCCACCCTCGCTGGCCAGCTCGTGACTCAAGTCGACACCGCCAAGGAGCAGCTCTTAGGTCAAATCGCGACCTTCCGTGACCAAGCGATGGAGAAGATCGACGCCGCGCTCCAGGCTGTGCTCGAGCAGGTGCAAACGGCTCAGCAGAAGATCGCGACGGCGATGGAGGCGATCGTCGCGCAGATCGACACCGCGAAGCAGGCCGCCCTCACCCAGATCGAGACCCTCAAGTCGACCATAGCGTCCGCAGTGGACCAACTCGAGCAGCAAGTGAGCGCGGCCCTCGACAAGGGAGGCGAGGGGCTCACGACTGCCCTCGGGCAGGCCCGGAACGGAATCACTTCGGCCAAGGACGCGCTGAGCGAGGGGGCGAGCTCCTTCAGCGAGGGAGTCACCTCGTCGGTAGGCGCGGTCCGGGACGGGGTCGGGACCACGATCGACACAGCGCTCGGGGAGCTCGATCGGTTGGAGGAGACCGCGGTCAGCACGATCGAGGCGGCGTGCGCTTCCTTCCAAGAGACCCTCGGTGCGGCGCGCTCTTTCGTGTCGACCACTGTTGAGGACGCCAAGGGGCGAGCCCTCTCGGTTGTCGACTCCGGCCAAACCCTCCTCGACGACTTGAACTCGAAGCTCGCCGACCCCCAGCTGATCAACGCCGCCCTAGACCCGCTCGAAGAGAGCGTTCGGGTCAGCCTTGACGGGATCGAGTCTCAGGTCGTGGCTCTCTAAACCGGAGGCTACGATTCTGAGGGGTCGCCCGACAGGGTGGTCTCACGACTCCCCCCCCGCTTGGAAGGCGACCCCGGTTCAGAATCGTGCTCCGCTTTACTAGTTCAGTTTTCTAGTCGCCCGAGCTCTCCCTTCGAGGGCGTAGGGGCGGGGTTTGCAGCTCCTGACGTTGACAAGCCCAATCCCAGAGGCCGTTTGTCTCTCCCGGACAGGCGGGCGGGGGTAAAC
>JAESQQ010000145.1 GCA_016765095.1 Planctomycetota bacterium
CCCGAGAAGGGCTCGGCGGCCAAGGTGTCCTGGACCACCCGGGATAGGCCGTCAATTCCCTTTCTGAAATCGACGGGCTGAATCGCGACCAAGATCCGAAGCTGGGGAGTGAGCTGGATCACCGGCGCGCGCTCCACAGCTCACGAGCTGCGGCGGCGACCTCGTGCGGGAGCGCGCCGCACAACACGAGGCGCAGTCGGGTCCCGGCAGCGTCCTCAACCTCGATCGTGGGCGCGGTCTCGGTGCGCGGGGCAAACACGTCGCTCAGCGGCAGCTCGACGAAGGCGGGTGCCGCCTGGTTTTGCTCGGCTCGGCGCTTCAGCACGGAATGATTCAGCCCGAGTTGCCTCGCCGTCTTTGAGCGGCCGTGGGCCTGCGCGGCGGCCACGGCCCGCGCCCACAGCGCCTCTGGCATGGGCTCGCCCCGCCACTCCTTGCTGGCACGCCAGCGCGTGAGCTCGCGCTTCACGTCTCCCAGTTTGACTCGATCCATGGCCGTCGTCCTCCTTCGCGCTCGCGCGCGTAGGAAGCGTAGGGATCGGGCAGCGGCGATTCATGCACCTTTGCCGGAAGGACGAGGTCAGCCTGCGCCGTCATGCTGTGCGGGTGACCGATCAGGCCCTCAGAGAGCTAGAGCGCGCCTTCGAGGAGAGCGGGTCCGAGGAGGCAGAGTTGGCGTGGCTCAGAGAACGAGCCCGAGCGGGGGAGAAGCTGGACTGGGAGAGCTACTCGCGGCTGCACGAGTTGGACGTCGGGGCTGCTGCTGGATACTTGCGGTGGAGGGTCGAGACGGGGGACCTGACCCAGGACAAGCTTGAACTGGCTGCCTATTGTGACCATGGTCCGGCTCTAGTCGGGAGAGGCGGCGCAAGTGCCTCCGGTGACTTGAGTGCTTGGTTTCAAGGGCTCGACCTTTGGGGCAAAGAGCCCATGGTGCATGGGGCTCTCGCCGCAGCCTTGAGCGTCGTCCACTTGTGGAAGCCGGACTTGATTGGCGACGACGGACCACCCAAGGACCAGATACTTCAAGACGCGCAGGCATGGCTCGCGTGCCCATGCGCCGAACACGCAGAGCTGGCTCATGCTGCCGGCTGGGCGGCGGAAATCTACTCCCAGCTTGCTCACGAGCACGGAGAGGAGGCAACAGAGCTAGTTGCTCAAGCTGTCGCGCGGGTGGCCTGGATGCCCGACGCCCCTCCGAACGAATGCCTAGCAATTGGCGCAAGGGCAATCTCGATGGCACTGCGATTAAGTAGTCCGGAATCGCTTGAGTCGTCGATCCGGAGTGCGCTGGTGCTCCACGCGTTGGATCACGACCGAGGGAGTTAGCTTGCGTCAGTCAGCGATCCTACAAGCTAGGCCCGTCCCAGGGCAACGCAGCTGGCATGCCCCGGAGCGACTTACGCGACTCGCCCCACATGCCCAGCGGATCCCGGCTCACGAACCGCCCCACTTCGGGGTCGTAGTAGCGCAAGCGGTAGTAGTAGTAGAGCCCGGATTCTTCCTTGGTGTGCTCCGCGGTCTGGCTCTGTTGATCCCGTGTTCAAACTCCCCAGACCGCCTCTACATTCGCCCCGCAGCCGCCAGCGCCTCCTTATTCTTCCGGGTCTCACGGTAGTAGTCCGTCATGGCCAGGAACTGCGCGGCCTCTGGATCGAAGTAGCAGGTCGTGTTGGCGTGGAGTTGGAGCGCGCTGGCTGGGAAGAAGCTCGAGACGGGGCCCTCTACGCAAGCCCGGACGGCGTTCGCCTTCTTGACGCCGTAGGCCTGGAGCAAGATCCGACGGGCGTCGAGGATCGTGCCGATTCCCATAGTCGATGCCAGGGTCGGCTGGGCCTCGCCGTCTGCGTAGAACCGAGCGTTGTCGTCGAGGGTCCTTTGGGTGAGCGTCTTGAGCCGAGTTCGGGAGCGGATCGAGCTCGTCGGCTCGTTGAAGCCGACGTGTCCGTTGCGGCCCATACCGAGCAGCTGAATGTCGATCCCGCCGGCGGCCACGATCGCGTCTTCGTAGTCCCCGCAGCGCTGGACGAGCTGGCTCCCCTCCGAGGGAGGGAAGTGGATCTGCTCGGGGGGGATCCCGAGCCCAGCGAAGAGGTGGTCCCGCATGAAGGTCCGGTAGCTCTGGGGGTGGTCGGGGGGGAGGTCGAGGTATTCGTCTAGGTTGAAGGTCCGGACCTGACTGAAGTCAGCCTCCCCTGACTGGCGGGCCTCGCGGAGGCGCTCGTAGACCTGGATCGGCGTGGACCCAGTCGCGAGGCCGAGCACGAGGCTCGGCTTCTTAGCGAGCGCAGTCAGGATCTCGGTGGCCACTCGCTCGGCGGCGTCGGCCGGGGTCTCCGTCAGGACGATCTCCATCTCAGTCCTCCTCCGGGCTTTCGCCCGTTTGAACTCGCCAGAGGCGAGCGTAGATTCCGTCGAGCGCGACGAGCTCTTCGTGGGTCCCTCGCTCAGCGATCGCGCCCGCGTCGAGGACGACGATTTGATCCGCGTTGCGGATCGTCGAGAGTCGGTGCGCGATCACGAGCGTCGTGCGGTCGCGGCTGATCCGTCGGACCGAGCGCTGAATCGCGGCCTCGGTCTCGTTGTCGACCGCCGAAGTCGCCTCGTCGAGGATCAGGATTGGAGCCTCCTTGAGGACGGCTCGTCCGATCGAGATCCGCTGGCGTTGCCCGCCTGAGAGCTTGCTCCCCTCGTCGCCGACGCGTGTCTCGTAGCCGTCTGGGAGCGTGGTTATGAAGTCGTGGGCCTCCGCCAAGCGCGCCGCTGCCTCGAGCTCGCTGGGGGTCGCGTCCGGGCGGCCGTAGGCGAGGTTCTCTCCGACGCTGCCGGGAAACAAGTAGACCTGCTGGCTGACGAGGGCGATCGAGCGGCGGAGATCGCGCAGCTTGAGGTCTCGGACGTCGTGCCCGTCTAGGGTGACTCGTCCAGCGCTGACGTCATGGAACCGGAGCAGGAGCCGAGCCAGGGTCGATTTGCCCGCGCCCGTCGCCCCGACGAGCGCGAAGGTCGCGCCGGCCGGCACGCTGAGCGAGAAGTCTTGGAACACGGGTTCGCGGTTGGGGTAGGCGAAGGTGATTCCCTCAAACGAGAGCGTGCCTTCGACTTTGGCCGGTTCGAGGGGTGTTTCGCCGTCTGTGAGCGTCACCGGCTCGGAGATCAACTCGAGGATCCGAGTCGTGCTGGCCATGGCGCGCTGGTAGAGGTCGAAGGTGTTCCCGAGCCGCGTCAGCGGCCAGAGCAGACGCTGGGTCAGGAACACGAGCACGCTGTAGGAGCCGACGGCGAGGCTTCCGTCGAGAGTCTGAAGGCCGCCATAGACGAGGGTCGCCGTGAACCCGATCACGATCACCATTCGGATCAAGGGAGAGAAGGCAGCGCTGAGCCGAATCGCGGCGCGGTTGGTCTCTTGATAGGCCGCGCTCGCCTCGCGGACGCGGCTGACCTCGCGGTCTTCGGCTGTGAAGCTCTTGATCGTCGCGATCCCCGCGAGGTTGTTGGTCAGGATTCCGCTCAGCTGCGCGACGCGCTCGCGGACCGCGAGGTAGCGGGGAGCGATTCGCTTCTGGAAGGCGAAGGAGCCCAGCAGGACGAGGGGAACGGGGAGGAAGGCGAGCACGGCCACGACCGGAGAGAGCGCGAAGAACACCGCGCCGACGACGAGCACGGTCGTCGAGACTTGGAGGAGGTCGTTCGCGCCGCCGTCGAGGAAGCGCTCGAGTTGGTTGACGTCGTCGTTGAGGATCGCGAGCAGGCCGCCTCGCGACTGATCCGCGAACCAGGCCATGTCGAGGTCGTGAATGTGGGCGTAGGCCTCGAGCCGGAGCTCATGCTGGATCGTCTGGGCGAGGGTCCTCCAGAGCCAGCCGTAGAGATACTCGAACACCGACTCCAGGCCCCAGATCAGCACGGTCACCACGGCCAGGATCCAGAGCTGTGTGCTGACCTCGGTGTAGCCAAAGCCGGCCAGGAGGGAGGTCTCCTTCTTAACGACGGTGTCGACCGCCATTCCAATCAGGATCGGGGGCGCGAGGTCGAGGACTTTGTTTGTGATCGAGCACGTCGTCGCGAGCAGGACTCGCCGGCGGTGCGCGCGCGAGTGGCGGAGGAGCTGGAGGAGGGGGCTCGCGTCGTCGGACGGCGTGGCCTCGGGGGGCTGCATTCGCGACACCTTACGCGCTCAAAGGACTTGAGGCCGCTCGGTCGTGGAAGTGTCACTCGTGAAAAGAGTCTGAACGAAAGCCCTCACAGGTCGCTAGTTTCTCCGTAGTAGGGCGCAGAGCAGTGAGAGCTCGACCGCAATGAGGTCCTCAATGACGCAGACACTCCCCCAGAGCCCGTGGGCTCTCTCTTCTTTGGCGCTCTCGAGGTCTTTGGCGCTTGGGGCCCTTGCGCTCTCCTGTGCCCTTGGGACCCCCGCGGCCGAGGCGGGACCCAGGCTGAAGCCGGCGAAGGTGATCGAACGCCTCGTCAAGGGCGACCTCCCAGCGGAGGAAGGCGCGGGTCACTGGCGCAAGTCTCGGGTCAAACCGAGGAAGGCGCTCAAGCTGCTCGGGAAGCGAAAGATCCGCTCCAAGCGCGGCCCAGGGTTCCACGAGATCGATCTCAAGGATGGGTTCAAGCGCGCCTCGACCGCGTTCCTCAAGGTGCCCAAGCAGCCGCGGGCAGACGGTCGCTACGGCGTCGTGATCATGCTCCACGGCCTCGGCGGGAACGGCAAGAAGGTCTTTGAGCTCGCCGCCTCGCTTTGCCCCGAGGGATCGATCATTGTCGGACCCACGGCGCTCAAGCCGAACAAGGACGAGTCCTGTGAGGACCTTCCTCCAGGCGACCTCTCGAAGCTGATCTCCCGACAGTTTCCGCGCTGGTGGAGCTACGGTGAGCGGAGCTTCCCCCTCCAAGCCCTGCGTTACCTGCGCTCGACGTTCCCAATCGATCCCAACCGCGTCGTCTTGATCGGCTACTCAATGGGTGGCTTTGGGAGCTGGAACATTGGCCTCCGCTATCACGATCTGTTTGCGGGGGCGGCTCCTATGGCGGGCGGGATCTCTCGCCAGGAGTATTTCCTCGGGCGTGACAACCGCTCTCGGCACCTGCTCGGCAACGCGCGTCAGCTGCCGCTTTGGATCTTGCACGGGGACTCGGACGAGGTGGTCCCGGTTCGCCTCGACCGCAACAGCGTCAAGGACCTCAAGGCCCGTGGGCTGCCCTTCACCTACAAGGAGGTCAAGGGCGGCAAGCACGTGATGCGCGACCAACTCGAAGACGGCCCGATTCGTCGGGCACTGATCGAGTTCATCACCACGAAGGTCCGCGATCCCCACCCCGTGCGGGTTGAGCACCACGCGATCAACGCGACTCACGGCGGCGCCTACTGGGTGCGGATCGACGAGCTTCGCGGCAAGAAGGCGCGGGTCGTCGCCGTCTCACGCGACCAGACGATCCAAGTCGTCTGTGAAGGCGTGGCGAAGCTGACTCTGTTCGCAGACCCGACCCTGATTGACGCCACGAAGCCCGTGCGCTTCGTGATCAACGGCCAGGAAGTCCACACCGGCCGGTTGGCGCCAACGCTCAAGGCGATCGCGAGCTCCCTGGCTCGGACTGGAGACGCGGAGTTGACCTACGCGCACGCCCTGACGTTCACCACGCCCGAGGATCTGCCCGCGCCCGACGCGGAAGACTGGAAGCTCGGTCTGGAGATCGAGCGTCCGAGCGGCGCCGGCACCAAGTAGCGAACCTCACCAGATTCGAGGCCCCGGGCGAGTCGCCCGGGGCCGCGCTCATCCGGGTCAGATTTGGTCACCGAGGATCGGTTTCTAATCCCGGAATTGGGATTCGAAAAGCCGGATCGGGACGACTCTCAATGGAGTTGGAAGATTCGGCACCCCGTATGCAGGGCGCGGGAAAGGAACCTCTCCTCCGCGCCCCCAGGAAGCACCCTTGAAGACTCGACACCTTGGACAGTTCGGACTCTGCCTGCTCGCGCTGCTTGGCGCGGCCTGCAGTGGCGGGAGCAGCTCTTCGGGCCCTGCGGCCTCGACGGCCGCGCCAGCC
>JAESQQ010000146.1 GCA_016765095.1 Planctomycetota bacterium
GCGTGAGCTCGCGCTTCACGTCTCCCAGTTTGACTCGATCCATGGCCGTCGTCCTCCTTCGCGCTCGCGCGCGTAGGAAGCGTAGGGATCGGGCAGCGGCGATTCATGCACCTTTGCCGGAAGGACACGCGAGACCGAGGACGCGTGGGAGGTCGAGAGCACGCAAATGACCCTTGCCTTCGCTTCTATGCCTGGCGCCAAGGGGCTAACCATGGCCTTGGTCGTCGACAAGAAGACCTTTGAGGTCCTCTCGGCGAGGGTCGGGGTGCCCGGCGGAGCGCTCGAGGACGTAAAGATCATGAAAGGCACGGTCTTCCAGAAGCCAGACGGCGTGGCTCCGGCCGGGGCGCAAGAGGAGTTCAAGCTTCCCAGTGGCAAGAAAGTCATGGCTGAGGTGGTGTCGACGAAGGTCGGAGCCCGGACCTACACCTCGTGGATCGGAGCCGAGGGGAGCGACCTCGAGGGAGTCCTCCTCAAGACCTCGGGCGTCGGGGTAAACAAGGAGCTGAGTGAGGATCCGGTCGAGATCGACCACGCGCTCCGCGACAAAGGCCTCGGCGGCAAGGCGCGGACCGTCGTCGGTATCAAGTTGAGCTACAGCGACAAAAGCGAAATGGTGCTGACCAAAGACCCGATCTCGAAGTGTCTCGCCTACGGGATGCTGCTCACCAAGGGTAAGGGCTTCACGATGACGGTCGTGAGTCTTCGAACCGACGCCAAGCCGACCCTGACCTGGAAGTAAGCCCAGCCCTGTTGATAGAGGAGGGGAGCTCGGGCGAGGCTCTACCCTCGCCCGTCCTCCCGCTTCTTCAGGTTCGCGATCAAGGGCAGGTCTCGCTCGGTCACGAGGTTGACCACCAGGCCCGAGCGCCCGGCCCGAGCCGTGCGTCCAGAGCGGTGCCTGTAGTTGTCGAGGTCCTTGGGCAGGTGCACGTTGATCACGCGATCGATCCGGTCGATATCCAGACCGCGTCCGCCGAGGTCGGTCGCGACGAGCAGGTTGACTTCGCCGCTTCGAAAGGCGGCCAGGTTGGCGCGGCGCTCCTTGCTCTCCATTTGCCCCATGTAGCTCGCGTGAGCGTAGCCCTCGTCCTTGAGCCACTCAGCCAGGCGCTCACACTGCCCGCGGGTGTTCGCGAAGAGCAGGGTGCCTGTGGACGAGTCCTTGAGCAGGACCTCGCGCAGCAGCTCGAAGCGCTTGCCGTTGGACACGGTCTGGTTGTCCGTTCGGAGGGTAGACACGCCGTGTCGGCTCCCGCGGGTTCGGACCCGGAGCGGCTCTGTGGCGAAGAGTTCGCCGAGGGGGCCGTCCAAGCTCTCGGGAAGCGTCGCCGCGAACATGGCGAGCCTGGCCTGTGGCGGGGACTCACGGACGACGCGCTGCGCGGTGGGCAGGAAGCCTGGGTCGAGCAGTTGATCGGCCTCGTCGAGCACGAGGACGCGCACGTCGTCGAGCCGCAGCTGACCGCTGTCGAGGAATTGGACCAGCCGCCCGGGCGTCGCGACCAAGACTTCGAACAGGCCGCCGACGTTCTGGCGAGCGATCTGCTTCGTGGTGCCGCCCAGGACGGAGCGGACTCGAAGCCTCGTGTCGTGGGTCAGTCCCTTGAACACCTTGCACACCTGCTCGCCCAGCTCTCGTCCGGGGGTCAGCACGAGCGCTCGCGGCCGACCGGCAGCAGAGACGGGGTCACCTTCGGTCTCGAGGGTCTTGAGTTCGTGCAAGACGGGCAACACATACGCGAGGGTCTTGCCGCTCCCGGTCTCGGAGACGCCAACCACCGAGCGCCCCTTGAGCTGAGGCGGGATTGTCGAAGCCTGGATCTCCGTCGGCTCTTTCAGGCCCTGCTTGGCGAGGGTCGAGAGCAACGAAGGGAGGAGCGTGTACTCGGAGAAGGAGGGCAAGGGTCCTCACGGGTGCGAGAGGGGTCGCGGTTTTAGGAGGCGTTGAGCGAGCGTTTCGGCACGTTCTCCGCGCGGGAGAGAGTCTACCTCCGGTTGGGGCAACGGCGCGCTGCGAGAGCGATCTCCGGCGCGTCGCGTGAGCGAGGCGAAGCGGACGCTCGCAGTCGCCCTCCAGGCTGTACAGCACAACGCTTCGCCGAGAAGGCGAGGCGTCGCGACCGGAGCGTGCTCCTCGAGCTGGAGCAGACGGTCTACTTGCCTATGTAGCCCACGACCCTGATCAGGAGCCGAGCAGGCCTCGACGTCGCTCCAGAAACCAGATCCTCGGGCCGGTCGCTACCCGAGACTAGGCCGCCAACCGTCAGGCCAGAGACGTTCCGCCTGCTCCTCCGAGAGCCTGCAGGGGTCGTCAAGATAGGTGTAGGAGATCTGCATGCTGTCTGGCAACAGACGATTCAGGCTGGAAACAAAAGGGCAGACGTGTTCCTCAAATTCACCGTCAACCCAGACATCTATGGAGCGACCCTCCCAATTGGCTAGCAGATGAAGATGGTCGCCGCCTTGACGTGGGCGCTGAACCGATCTTGCGAGCCGGAGGTCGTGTTGCTCCATTAGCTCAATCACTGTCGACAGCGCTTGCTCGTTCCAGAAGAGCTGATACTCCTCGAGATCTTCGGGCTCGCTTCGGTTTCCCCGTTGCATCCGGACGTGGCCGCTGGAGCCAATCTCCAGGTTGAGGAACCAGGTGTGTAGGTGATTGGAACCCGCACTAATGCGTAGGCGAAAGTCTTCCGAAATCTCAGGAATCCTGTCATTGATCACTGGTTGACGATCGAAGTTGTGCTCAGGCGGCTCTGGCAAGGGCATGGGTGTCGTCGCTCGCTGATCGGATTCGGATCTACTCGAGTCTAGTCCGCGTGCTCCCCGGGCGGGGAGCACGCACCAAAACTACGGAGACGCATTCGGTTTAAGGGCAGGGACCTGAGGAAATGCGGGTAGGGGACCCAGGCAACTCTTGCTGCTCGGTCTGCACCTGCCCACCGATTGGTGCTCCCTAAGAGAAGAGCGCCAACGCGGTCAGGACGTCGTCGATAGGCCTCGAGAGGCAGAGGTCAACCTTAGGCAGCGACTGGTTGTCGAAGCTCGTGAAGAGACTTGAGAAGTGCGCTCGCACGCGGTCCTCTTGAACGCCACGCTTACCGACGAAATCAAGGAGGGCACTGACCAGAGGCGTCGGCGCGCCGTCGACTTGCTGGAGATTCAGTTCGAGTACCGCTTCGACGTCTCCCCCCCAGAGGGAGTGCAGAGCGAGAAGGTCCAATGCGTGCGCTGCTACGTCGAACAGGTCTCGTCGCTCCACGAGTGGCGCCCGCCACGGGAGGAGCAGATCGCAACTCCAGTCCTTGAGTAGCGCCGTCTCCGAACTCGAGAAGCGCCCGGCTGGGCTCGAGTGCAGAAACAGGAAGGCTAGGTCGAACTCCGAGATCAGAGAGCGCCTACGGGTGAAGACGGTCAGGTGCCCGGTGAAAGCCGGATAGCACGTCCAGTCGCCGACGAGTCCGAGGCGGGCGTGGGACGCCACGAGCCAGATCAGGCCAGCGTCTTCGTAGAGGTCATTCGCCTCGCAGAGTCGCTGGACGTCATCTGCCGAGGCGTCGTATTCGCAGAAGTCGAGGGTGCTCGGTCTTGGAAACCAATCCTCGAAGTGGCCCAAGAGAAGGTGGTCGAGGGCGTCTAGGTTCATGACGTGCAGTCTCCTTCTCGAGCAGCCTCCCGCTGGCGGGCTTCGACGCGCTCGCGGACGGGGTCTGAGTAGCCGAGGGCCCAGGGGACGAGCATGGATCGGACCGGGTTTTCGGCCCAGGCCGATGATGTTTGATCCCAGCTTGACCGCTGCCCCCAGGGTCATGGCCACTGGGGTGATCCCTCGGGACTAGCCTAGCTCCGCTTCTTGAGCGTGGGCCAAGTCGTGAGGGCACCAAGGAACACACTCGCCACGGGATCGTTCGCCACCTGACCCCAGAGCAGGAATGCCTGCTCGGCTCGGCTGAGGGCGGTGGCAGCCTGGCCAGCTGTAACGGGCTGAGTGTAGTTGTAGTCTGCCGCGTGGCGCGAACCTTGGAGCTGTACGAAGTTCCACGCGACTACCGACACCTCCCACGGCATGGCGAGCGCTCCGAGGTTCTTCACCTGGACGTTCAGCGTTGTCCCTGCTCCAGCCGCCGCCGGAGCCGTGTTGCCCGGATAGAACCTCTCGCAGCAGTCTTTCATCGTGCCGTGATCGAAGCCCCGGCTGAAGTGGACGGTGTGCGTCGTTGAGAGCAGTGATGCCGCCTCCCGTGAGAGGAGATGGAACACAGCGTAGTAAGCCGTGGACACGGCACGGCGCAGATACGCCTGCTGCCTATCTGGCTGCGTGAGGCGCTGTCCGTGGCGATTGAGCGTTCGCGCGACCTGGAGAAGATGATGAGGCATCAGGAGGTGGCGTAACCAGCCCGCTCGCGCTCCTCCTTGGTCTGGAAGAACAGGTAAGGAGTCACCCCGACGAAGTTGAACTGGCCTGCCGAAAGGGCCTCAAGCACGAGTTTCTCCACGCGACGTTCCTCTGATTCGGGGAGGCGCTCGCTGGTAATGACCCACACGTAGAGGTTCGTGCCGGTTTCGCCACTCTCGGTCTGAGCGACGAGCGAGAGGACTCGCGGCACCGCGCTTCTTATGGGCGCGATGGCGTTTGCGAGGGCTAGCCCGATCAACTCGTCGATGGTGTACGCCACACCGCAGGATGACACGGCGGCGCTGAATGTCCAATGGCAGCATTCGGTCGAGGGCGAGAGCGCGGAGTTGGAGGATCGCCACGACGAGCGGACTGACAGCGCTCATCGGTTGATCTGATATCCCGCGTGCTGAAACCAACCGATCGCGTCGCTACGAGTGACGCGCCCAGCTGCGTC
Organism: Planctomycetota bacterium; assembly: GCA_016765095.1. Taxonomy (GTDB): domain Bacteria; phylum Planctomycetota; class J058; order J058; family J058; genus NORP233. The sequence continues at coordinate 4,857 of JAESQQ010000146.1, forward strand.
TGCGATCGCAGCGTCGAGATCCGGGATGGTTCGTGGCTCCTTGCCACGAATGATCCCTTTCAACTTCGACCAGCACTCCTCGATCGGGTTGAAGTCCGGCGAGTAGGGCGGCTGGAAGACCATGCGAGCCCCAGCTGCTTCGATCGCCTCACGAGCGGCAGCGATCTTGTGCGCGGCAAGATTGTCCAGCACCACAACCTGGCCTTCACGCAGAGTCGGCACGAGCACCTGCTCTACGTAGGCGATAAAGACCGGGCCGCTCGTACCCCCCTCCACGGTCATGAGCGCACTGACCCCCGCCAATGTAAGTGCACCAAGGACCGTTGTGACCGTTCCCCGGTTACGAGGCACGACACCCACGACTCGCTCCCCGCTTGCTGCTCGCCCATGCGTTCGAGTCATTGAAGTGTGGACCCCAGACTCGTCCAGGAAGACGAGATCTTCGGCGTCTACGTCCTCGAACTCGCTGAAGAAGGTCTCGCGGCGTTGCTTAACGTCCTCGCGCTCTCGCTCCGCTGCCGTGAGGACTTTTTTTTAGCGTGAAGCCGAGCCGCTTGAGAGACCGAGTCACCGCCGAACGACTGACCGAGCGATCTCCTCGTATCGACAGCCTCGCTGCCAGCTCTGCCACCGTCAGGTCCGGCTTCTGCTTCAAGGTCTCGCGGACGAACTCGTCGTCACTCGGACTCAACGCTCGCGGTTGCCCGCCGCCATGGGGCCGAGGAGCGAGGCTTCCCGTCTCCCTCCGAAGGGCCGTCCACCGGTAGACCGTCGCCACCCCTACCGTGAAAACCTCAGCTGCCTCCTCCAGGGTCATGCCCTGGTCGACGGCTGCCACCACCCGAGATCTCAATTCGACTGCATATCCGCGTGCGCTCATGCACCAGTTACATCAAACGCCTCCGACATCATCAAAACAACGGGCCAGCGCTGTCACACCCCAGGGTCGGGCAGCGATCAAGCTGGCACTCCTCGTGGAGTAGCGTGTGGCACTCGCCGCACGTGACCGCGTCTCCGACGAGGCGGTCATGGCAATACGCGCAGCGCAGCGTGGCTGGACGCGGCTCGACGTTCACGTCGTTCAAGGGAACTCCCACTCCAACTCCCTATCGGGCGCGGAGTCGGGAGCGTGCGGCTCTCACCCGCTCAGCTGGAGGATGGTTCCACTCCTCTCCTTGGACGAGGCCTTAGCAAGGCGGCTGAAGACGGCCCGAGGCGCTCGCGAGCCTCGGCTCGGGCGCGAAGTCTGGGCTGGCGTCCGGGACGCGACTTGGAAAGAGCAAGGGGACCGGAAGGGCCACCAAGAGGCCCAACGTCGCGGTTAGTCCGGTGTTGCGCCCGCACTCGGGGGCCGCTTGCAGAGGACGCCGTAGAGGACAGCTGGGAGGCTGGCGCAGATCAGGCCGTAGGCACCGACCGAGCCGAAGATCGCGACCACGGGGGGGCGCTGGAGCGCCACGATCCAGGCCACGAGTCCGATCCCATCACTGCCGCCCGGCCCCGCCGCCAAGATCGCGACGCTGACGACTGCACCCAGGATCGGAGGGAATGTCTGGGCGATCCAGATCGAGCTGGCGGCGTTCTGAGGAATGCCCGGGCCCAGCTCGAGGCGCGCCGCGAGCCCCGCGAAGAGCACGAGCGAGAACACGATCCCAAGCTGTTTTCCGGTAGCTAGAGAGAGAACACCTGAAGGACCGGGAGCCCCGGGCTACACGTGTAGCCTCCGGCGCTTGCCCCGGGAGCCCCAGGCTACACGTGTAGCCTCCGACGCTGCCCCGGGCTACACGTGTAGCCTCCGGCCTCCGGCGCTTGCCCCGGGCTACACGTGGAGCCTCGTTTTGGCTCGCCGACCAGCCACTCGTACATGCAGCAGCCCTCGCGGGCCTGCTGGTCACGCCCCCGAGGGGTCTAGGTCTTTGCTTGATGGGCCAGGAGCTTCTGCTCGCCGGCCAAATCCCGTCAGCGACGGTCACGAGGAGGGGCGCAGCCCCTCCCCTCTTAGCAACTAGTGCAGGAGGACCTGACGCGCGATCTTGAGGTCGGTCAGGAGGTCCTTCGGACGGCGGATCCGCTTGAGGCGATCGATGACGACCTTCGGGCGGAGGTAGAAGCTCCGATAGGCGTAGCGCTCGAGCTCTTCGAGCTGGTGGTTGGTCAGCGTCGGGTAGCTGATCATGGCCTTGCCCATGGGGTTCAGGTTGTCCGAACTGTCGATCAGGTATCCCTTCTCCTTGCAGTGCTCGAAGAAAGGAGTCCCCTTGAAGGGAGTCGCGATCGAGAACATGACGTTGGTGATCTCAAGCTCCTTGAGCTTCTTGACCGTCCAGTAAATGTCCTCAGGGGTCTCGTCGGGCGTGGTTCCGAACATGATGTTCAGCTTCGGCCGCAGCCCGTGCTTGTTGCAGAGGTCGATCGCGGTGTAGACGTCCTCGACGTCGAGGTCCTTGTTGATCGCGTCGAGCACGTGCTGCTGCAGGCTCTCGACGCCAATGTCGACCGAGACGCAGCCCGCCTTGCCCAGCGCCTCGACGACCGTCTCGTCGGTCAAGAAGTCGGCCCGGCTGAGCATTCCCCACTCCATACCGAGCGGCTCGATCAAGCGGCAGATCTCCAGAGTCCGCTTCTTGGCCCAGAGGAACTGGTCGTCCGCAATGTGCACCGACTTGAAGCCGTGGTCCTTGAGCCACTTCATCTCCTCGTAGACACGCTGGGGCGAGGCCTTCTTGACCGGCGGCTTGCGCCCGTCGTTGCGCATTTGGTGCTCCATCTCGCGCTGGAAGCTGATCGCGTTCGGCACGCAGAACGAGCAGCGGAACGAGCAGCCACGCGAAGCGAGCATCACCGCGTGCGGGCGACCCTTGTACTTCGGGTTGAAGTAGCGCTCCTTGTAGGGAAGCAAAGTCGGGTGATCGCGAGCCGGGATCGGGAGGTCGTCGAAGGCTATGTAGCCACGCGGATCTGGACCGTAGACCTTCAGCTCACCGTCCACGAGGCGCGCTTGACCGTAGCGATCGTCGTCGCGGCCCATCACGAAGTCGATCAGCGTCCGCTCGACCTCACCTCGGAACAAGATGATCTTCTCGTCGTCGCCGATGTACTCAGCGGGCACCCGAGTCGCCTCGGGACCGTGCAAGAGGAAGGTCACGTCCGGCCGCGCCTTGCGGAGCTTCTTGAGCCAGTAGAAGTCAGTCGGCTTAGCGAGCACCACCGCGTGCAACACGAAGTAATCAGCGTTGGTCGCCAAGGCGCGGGCCATGAAGCTGGCCTCGTCGTCATGGAGGAGGCCCGCGTCGGGATACTCGACCTCGACGCCCTCTTCGTGGAGCATCGTGAGCGGATAGAGGTTCCCTAGGTCTGGGAAGTGATAGACCTCGTAGGTGCAGCCGGCAAATCGCTCGGGCGTGCGGTCAGTGACGGCAGGGGGCTCTAGGAAGACGACTCGAGTCACGAGGGCTCTCCAATCGAGGAAGCATGCTTCCTCTCCGTAAGGTCGCTCTGATCAGTGTAGCGGTGCATGAACGCGTCGCACCCGTCGCAGGCGGGGTGCGGGTCAGGCCCGTAGAAACGCTTGAAATCCGCAGAGTTCCAAATGCCGTCGAGGCTCTCCTCGGCGAGGTTCCCGAGGCGGTGCCCCCGCAGGAGGCAGCACGGCGCCACGTTGCCCTCGACGTCAATGTAGACGTAGCTGTCGAGGCGCATGCAGAACTCGTCGTCGTGGCTCGCGACGCGCAGGATGTGCCCGTGGTCGTTGACCGAACCGAGCGGGATCCCGCCGGCCTCAGCGCGCTCACGCGCGAGCGCGATCAAGTCGCGCTCCTCTTGATAGGTCGGCCGCGTCAAGTCGGGACGACCTCGGACGTCGAGTCGGACCAAGTTCACAGCCTGGAAACCAAGCTCCGCTCCGAAGTCGACGAGGCGGGCCGTCGTCTCAGCGCTGTTTGGAAAGAGCACGACTTGGAGACGAATCTCGGGGGCCGACTCACCGCGCGCCGCCTTGGCGTTGCGCTCGCTCAAGAGGTGACGCAGGTGCTCAACGACCTTGGGCGGGGTCGGATGCCCGTCGCGCGCGACGTGGTTCTTATCGCCCTTCATGAGGTTGACCTCATGGCCTTCCTCCGACGCTCGCGCCGGGGGAAGGTGGGCCGGAGCTTCGTCCCAGGGGAGCTCCTCGAGCGAGACGTTGATCCGTCCAATGGGGCGCTCGAGAATCTGACGAACGATCCGCTTGGTCAGGAGGTGCCCGTTGGTCGTAAAGCCTATGTCGGTCTCGGGGAAGCGCTCGTGAATCCTGTCCACGAACCCGAAGAAGTCGTGGTGCATCAAGGGCTCACCCCAGCCCGTCAGCGTCATCGAGTGCGCCGGGGTCTCTTCGAAGCGGTCGAGAATCGTCTCGAGGGTCTCGCGCTGCATATCGACTTCGGGCACCTTGAGGAGCACCAGACGCGGACACATGTCGCAGTCCAGGTTGCACCGATTGGTGACCTCGAGCTGCACTTCACGGGGAGCTCGGGCGCGTACGCCCAGCGCTAGCCGAGCGAATTTAGTGCCTTGCTGATAGAAACTCTTCAGCCGACGGGGTGCGAGCAAGGACCTCAAAGGGGACTCCAGGCCGGCGTCGTAAGTCCCTCGACGCCAGGCGCCAAGAGCTTACCGATCAATTCGGACTGAAACAATGCGGATTTCAGCTCAGAGCCGAACGACGCAGTGCGTCGCGTCCGCTGAGCCGGGATTCGTGACCGCCGGGAGCGAAGTTCGACTCCGGCAGAAGTCCCATGAGCGTAGGTAGTTGCGAACACGAGCCGTCCAGCGCTGCGGTCGCGTGGCGTGTCCACGGGATCCGTCAACCCACACACACCCCGACCCTGTCGGGGCGGTGACCCTTTCGACGCGGCAACTTTTCCGGGCGGCGAGCGTCGAGACGGCCAGCGGCGAGCGTCGAGGCGGCCAGCGGCGGGCTCTAATCGTCCGCGCCAACGCCGACCGACTTCTCTCGAAGAGAGGCCTGGAAGTTGCGCCACTTCGTCAAGAGCTGGCCCGTGGGCTTGCCCTCGTTGATCGCGCGCGAAATGTGATCGTAGGCGCCCTGGTAGTCCTCAAAAAAGAGCGCGACCCGCATGCCCAGCGAAGAAGCCCAAGCGATCGTCTTGGGGTCGTCGCTGGCCCTCACGACGACGTCAACCTGCTCTTCGCAGCTCTTGAAGAGAGGCTCGGCTTGGCGGTGGGCCGCCCGAGCGCCTCGACTGGCGGAGGTTCCCTCAGCGCTACGATCGCTCTCGAAGAGGGCGGCCGACGTCCGCCGCAGCTGGAGCTCGCGCTCGTGGAACACCATTCCGCGCTCGAACTGAAGCCGAGCCAGGCCCAACCGCATGTCGAGGTTGCCTGGAAAGCTACCGACCCCTTTCCTAAGGGTCTCGACGGCAGCCTCGAGGTTCCCTGCGTTGGCCTCGTCCATGCCGCGCTCGTAGATCTTCATTCCACCAGAGGAGCCCGCACAGCCGGACAGGAGGCAGACCGCTGCGAGGAGGAAGGTGGCCGTGAACTGAATCAGACGTTGCATAGAGAAAGGACGCTCCGCCTAGACGACGCGGGGGATGGGGGAGGGGTTTAGTCGCGGTACGTGAGGCTAGCGGTTGGGAGAGGATACACCGCCCTGGGTCCCCTCGCCGCTCAGGAGGCTGCGCTCCTTGGCGCGCCAGGGAAGGGGGTCACCTGCGGCCCGCGAGCCTTCGATTTCAACCTCGGCCAGGTAGCGCTCGAGGTCGGCGCGGATCTGCTCATACTCGATCCGAGCCGGGTCTTTGGCGCTTATGTCGCGCTGTTCCCAAGACGCCAGCAGGTATTCCAGCCATTGGAGCGACTTGCGGTAATTCTGGAGGTAGAGGTTCAGCTTCCAGACGTAGTCCACGATCTGGTCATCGTCAGGACGCTGCCCGCGATAGCGACTGAAGTGGCGCAGAGCCGCCTCGGCGGACTGCTTCACGAATCGATTCCCCTCCGCGATCTTGGGGCGGACCTTCTCAAGCACTTCGGTGAGCTCAGCTTTGGTCAAAGTGTGATCGGGGGTTTCCGGCGCGAACCCCTTCTCGATCATCCAAGTCATGTAGTAGCCCCAGTGATCGACCGCCCGAAACCAGTAGGCCGCCTCCAAGAACAAGATCCGCGCGATCACGAATCGGCTCTTGCTGATCGTGGGGTCGTGCCTGAGGAGCTCCTGCAAGATCGTCTTGGCCTGAATCCGTGCCGGGATCGGCTCGAGGTTGATCAAGCGCAGCGCCTCGTTGTGTCGTTCGGTGACCCAGAGCGCCTTTTCATAGGCGCTGACGATGCCTCTGCTGTCGCGAGCGAGGTCCGCCCACTCATTCTCGAAGTCTCGGACGTCGACCGTCGCATTGGCGGGAGGCGTGAGATAGACGGTGACCTCAGTCACTTCGCCCGGTCCGTCGGCGGTCGAAGAACACCCAGCGAGCGAAAGCCCAAGGCAAATCATGGCCACAGCAGTGTGCGCTCGGTTCATCACTCGTCCCCTTCGCGCTCGAGCGAGTCCAGCATGCGCCGCGTGCGCTCCTGGTCCCCGCCTGCGCGGACTGTCTTAAAATTCGATATCTGAACGAGCCCTGGCTTGGCGCCGCGAGGCTTCTTGACCCACTTGCGCGGCGTGTAGTGCACGTCGACCTTACCCCGCTGGCGAGCCTTCGAGTAGTAGACCGCGACGGTCGCCGCGTCCACCAAGGACTCATGATTCGGCGGCCGCTTGGAGTCGACGCGCAGGATCACGTGCGAGCCCGGGCAACCCGCGACGTGGAAGAAGAGGTCGTTCCCGCGCGCGATCCGCATCGTGAGCCGGTCGTTCTCCGCATCGCTCCGCCCGACCAAGACCACGTGGTTCTCCTTGGTCCGGTAGCTGCGCGGGCCCTGATTGACCTGCTGCTTCCGCTTGGGGGCCTGCTTAGCCTTGGGGAGCAGGCCTTCCTTCCGAGCGCGCGCCTCCAGCGCGCCCAACGCGTCCTCGTCGTCCCCGCTCAAGACCTCGAGGGCCTCGAGCAGCTCACGGACGATCTCGAGTTGAGCGTCGGTCTCTCCCTGGCGGCGAAGCAGATTGACCGCGCCCCGTCGGAGCTTCTTGGCCCGCTTGTAGCGAGCCTTCATATTCTCGAGCGGGTCCTTGGCGGGGTCGAGTGAGAGCGTGACCTCCTGAGCTTCACCGCTTGTGTAGTCCGTCAGAGTCACGCTGGTGGCGCCGCGGGAGAGCTGGCCGAGGTTGGTCTTGAGGAGGTCTCCCTCGACCTCGAGTCGATCCGCCGACGCGCCCTCTTTGAGCTGGGCCGCGAGCTTGACCTGGATCCCGAGGGTTCGCTTGAGCGACTTCTTCAAGGCGCGCCGGAGCACGCCGACTCGGGTGTCCGCCAGGAGCTCTACGGCCGCAGCCTTGAGCTGCGCCGCCACCGCTTGTCCCAGCGCTAGGGTCTCGGGGTCGGGCGCGACCTCGATCGCGAGGGTCGCCGGCTTCGGCTCATGATCGCGGGCGGGGGGCAGTCGGTAGGGGAGGCCCCGCTCGAAGGGGCGACCGCGTCGCCCGGAGTTGAGGAACCCCACCACGAGCGCAGCCGTCGCGCTCGGGTCGTCCTCGTGGGTCAAAATCAAGTTGCCCTGGCGCCCGATCAGCTCGGCCTGAAGCGCGAGCCGACGCGGGCCTTCTCGAGTGACCGTCTCCGCGTTGGGGGCGCTCACAGGATGCTCGACGCGCAGGGTCGCGATCCGGTCGCCTTCGACTTGCTCGAGGCCGGACACCCGTGCGCCGACCAGGTGCCGCCGCAGCAGGCTCAGGAAGGGGAGCGAGTCGCGAGCCCAGCCCTTCTTGAGCTTCTTGTCGTCAGCCTGGACCGATTCTGGCGGGAGCCCGACCAGGCGCGAAGCCTCTCCGGCCAGGCTGATCTCAAGCGCGACTCGGCGTACCGGACGAGCGCTGGGGTCGCCCTGCTCGTGGTGGCGAACAAACACGACCCACCTCTCGTCGGCTCCGTCTCGCTCGCCCACCCGCCACACGCGGTGCACGAACCCACCGACGAGGGCCGGCGAAGCCTCTTCGATCCAGCGGCTGAGATCAGTCGCGTTGGCGCTCACGTGGGCTCCAAGAACAGCGGGCATGGCCCGATTGGACGGAGAGGGGGTCACCGAATGGTCACCCCCTCTACCCTGCGATGAAGCCTACCGAGCAGAGGGACGATTTTCGCTTGGATTGATCACGCGAGCAGGCGGAATCGACTCAAGCCCAACTGGATGCCCCTAGTCGCAGGCGTGGAGGGCCGAATCGGCCGTCGCCCAGTCCAAGATCCCCTCCCCGTTGGGGAAGAACAGACCGATCTCACGCTCGGCGGCCTCGGGGCTGTCGCTGCCGTGGACCAGGTTGAACTGGTTGCTGATCCCGAAATCGCCCCGAATCGTCCCGGCGTCGGCCTTGAACCCGAAGGTCGCGCCCATCATTTGCCGGCAAACCGAGATCGCGCTCGGGCCCTCAAGGACCAACGCCACGACGGGGTCACTGGTCATAAAGCCAACCAGGCCGTCGTAGAAGGGCTTGCCCTTGTGATCGGCGTAGTGCTGTCCGGCGAGCTCTTGGCTGATCTTCATCAGCTTCATGCCCGCGATTCGGAGGCCCTTGTCCTCGAAGCGGCCGAGAAGCCGGCCAATCAGGCGCCGCTTGACGGCGTCGGGCTTGAGCAGAATGAGCGTCTTCTCCACGATCAACCTCGTCGGGGTAGGGAGTTGGGCGCGAATCCTACCCGCAATCTCAAGCCCCGCTAACCCTGGCGACAAGTCCGCGATCCGGCTCTAGACGCCTCCAGACGCCGTCTTGAAGCCATGCAGAACAAAATCGAACAAATGTGATCCGAGCCCGCCATGAGGCGCGAAGGTGGTATAGATACCCACGCTGGCGAAGCCAGCGGGGGAGGGGGCAGACAGTTGTCGTTGTTGAACTTAGGCTTAGGGACTGGAACATCCACGGGCGCCAAGTCCTTTCGGGAGCGTGTGAGCGGGGGCCTGCCCTCACTCACACGCCGCCGGTTCGCCGCCGGTCAATCTCAAAGGGCTTTGCACCTTGCGGCGACCAACACGATCTACCAGGATGGAGTCTCGTGTCATTAGGAATCGGTAGATCGTTGGTAAGGGCGTTGGCGCTCCTGACCGTGGTGGCGTGCAGCGCCTCCGCGGACGAGCTCGTCCTGGCCTCAGGTGAGGTACTCCAGGGTCGACTCCTGGCCGCCGGACCTTCCAGGATCCTCGTCGAGGAGAAGATCGGCAGCGCCCGCTTCCTCGCCCGCTCCCAGATCAGCGCCTACCGCGTCCAGGGACAGCCCAAAACCCTCCCCGAGGAGGCCCTCGACCCGACTGCGCTCGTCAAAGTCGTCAAGGGCTCGGTCCGGGTCCGACGCCAAGGCCAAGAGCTTGGCGTGAGCCTCAGCGGGCCGGCCGGAATCCTCCGCGAGGGAGACGAGCTCCGCACGGGTCCCTTTGGAAAAGTCGCCTTCCACCTCCCAAGCGGAGGCGAAGGGCGTGCGTGGCACGACGCCGTCGTCCGCTTCACTGGCGGAATCCCAGCCCTCGCTGCCGGCAAGCTCCAAGTCACGCACCTCGAGGGTCGAGTCCTCGCGAGCTTCCCAGGTGGACGGGTGGACGTCGTCCGCGGCAAGCTGGAGGCGACTCTTCTCCAGGGGCAGACCCGGCTTCAGTGCCTCCGGGGCCGCGCCCAAGTCCGCGGCACCCAGGGCTACCTGCTCGACATTCCACGCACCCACGCCGCGACGGTGATCGCAGAGTCGCGCGACGCCCCCGCCAGCGTCTCCGCCAGCAACACCAACGCCTGGAGGCTCCGACTCGAGCTCAACAAGCGCAGGATCACGATCCGCCCGGGTGAGCGGGTGATCCTTCTAGCCCCGGTCGTGGTCCAAGCCGAGCCCGTCCGTCCTCGGCCAACGCCCGCTGTCGTACCCCAAGAGAAGCCCCTCCCGCCGCCGTCGGAGCTCGTCAAGAAGGACGGGCCGGTCGGAAGCGTGATCCGGGCCTCCTCGGCGTTCGCGCTCTCGCGGCGGGCCCTCCCCGCTCGCCGAGTCGAGCAAGCCGAGTGCGAAGGCCTCGAGCTCCGCTCAGGCGATCGCCTCGACACCTCTGCGGGTGATCTCTCGCTTCGGTTCGGAACAGCCCGCGTCGACCTCTCCAAGGAGAGCCGCGGAGTCGTCGGCTCAGGCGGAGTTCCGTTCCGACTCTTGGCCGGTCAAGCCCTCGTGCAGAGCGAGCGCGAGACGAGCCTCGCGTTCCCCGAAGGCGAGATCGGACTCCTCTCGGGAAGCGCCGTGATTCGTCAGGAGGGTGGCACGACACACCTCGGGGTGACCCGCGGAATCGCCGGCGCGCGGATCGGAGAGCGCGTCCGGGCCGAACTCCTCGGCCCAAGCGAGCTCCACATTCAGCGTGGCACCAACGGCATCGAGCTGCGAGCCCCGGCCACCGGGAGCACGATCCCGCTCGTCCTAGGCGGCCTTGAACTCCGACTCCGCGCCGGGGAGTCGCTCCGCTTCTCCCACGCGGGCGGCACTGAGCAAGTCACACTCCGCCCCGGAGCCACCCAGACTCGGATCGAGCTCTCCGGCGTGCGGGCCAAGATCCGCCCAGGCGCCAACGAAAGCCGAATCCTGCACCTGCTCCACGACGGTCGCCAAGTCATCCTCGGGCCGGGCACCTATCGCTTCATTCGCCGGGGGAAAGAAGTCTTGGCATACCTGCCCGGCCAGATTCCCGAGCGCACCCTGGCGGCCGGCACCCCCACCCCAAGCGGCGCTGGCGCCAGCCGGGCTCAACCAGCTCCAGTGCGGCCCTCAGTCGCGGGCGGCCCGATCGTCCCCGCGCGACAGAAGACGCTCACCGGCCACCGTCAGCTCCTCGCAAACGGAGCCGTAGTCGTGCTCCACAACTGGGGCCCGCTGGTGGTCAAGCGAGCCTGGCGGCGCGAGGGAGACCGGGCCCACATGATCGCGATCGAAGGACCGCGAGGTGAGCTTCAGCTCGAACCCAAGAGCGTGATCCACCTCGAGCGCTTGGTCGGAGTCGCGAAGGTCGCGACTCCTGACGGGCGATTCGTCCTCCACCACCCGGGCGGAAGCTCCTTCACCGCCTTGGTCCGCGCGAACGGCGTGCTCGCGATTCAAGTCGCGGAGGGCGATCGCTCGGTCGAGATCGAGGCCGGAGTCGAGTTCGACATGTCGCTCCGGCCCGACCGCTACGTCTTGACCTACGTGTTTGGTCAGGCCGTCTACCTCGAGCCTCGCCAGCAAATGCGGGTCACTCGCAAGGACGGACTCCGAATGCGCTACGCGCGCAACCGTGGGAAGGCTCGGAGTTCCAAGACCAAGCCCGCACCCAAGGGAGCCGGAGGAAACAAGTGAGCCGCTGGCGCTGGGCCGCGGTCGCTCCGCTCTGCGCCGGCATCGCGCTCGCGCTGTTCACGGCCAACGCGCGCGGCGAGACCTTCGTGTTTCAAGACAGCGAGCGCCGGCAGCAAAGCGGAAAAGTGCTGGTCGAGTTTCCCGAGCTGCTGTTCGTCGCGATCGACGGCCAAGGGCCGACCTTTCTCCGCCGAGCCGAGCTGCGCGCGATCATTGACGGCGCGGGCAAGCGCCACGAATCAGCACCGCTTGGAACCTTCGCAGCGATCGGCAAGAGGAGCCCAGCGGCAGCCGTGACCGACGTCACCGGCGACGTCTGGCTGGGCGGCCTGGCTAGCCAGGCCAAGCGCCCCGACGGCGACCCCGGCGGCGAGCCCGGCGACGAAGGAGCCGAAGAGGGAGCCCGCCCCGGAGAGACGCTCCTCCGCGAGCAAGAAGGCGGCGCCGAGTTCGTGCAATCAGGAGCGGGGGTTCGGACCGGCGAGAATGGTGTCGTCCACGGACTCTTTCCCTCGGGCGCCGAGTTTTGGATCGGCGTCGAGAGCGAAGTCAGCTTCGGCGGTCCAACGGAGCAAATGGGCCTCGGTGAAGGAGAACTGAGCCTCAAGTCACGCCTGAGCCCGATCCAAGTCCAGACCGCTCGCCCCCTCGACCTCCGCTTGTTCGAGGCGAGCTACGTCGTGATTCAGCGGGCCGGGCACGTGATCAAGCTCGATCAAATGTCGGGTCAAACCCGCGTCTCGTGGCCCGAGTTCTCCTTCGCTCTTCACGGAGGCCAGTCGGTCTCACTCACCGAACTCGGCAAGGGGCGCTGGAGCGTGGCGGCGAACGCAACCAACGACGACGAGATCCGCCTGATCGTCAAGGGCAAGCCCGAGACCCTCGGCGCCGGCAAGGAACGCGAGCTCGGGACGGAAGCCGTCGCCGAGACAAGCCTCTGGCGCCACGTCGCGAGCCGAGGCGAGATCTTGCTGCGGCGCGGACTCCAGGGCAGCTTCCGACCCGTGCCTTCCGCCGACCGGAGCTTGCTCGCGCTCGGGCCAGGCGACGCGCTTCAAACCACGTTGGGAGGTGAGGCCGCGCTCCGCCGCTACGACGGGGCCCGCCTCACGCTCCGTCAGGCGAGCTGGCTCGAGGTCGACGGCGAGGAGGTCCACGCCCACCGCGGTGCCGTCCTCGTCGAGGCCCTCGGCGCCCCGGTCGGATTCGTAACGCCGGGCGGTCGCGCCTCCCTCAGCCAAAGCGTGGTCCTCCTCAAGCGAAGCACGGAAGGTCGGGGTACCCCGCTTCAAGTCCGGGCGGCAGCTGGCCGGCCACAGATTCCGCTCGGCTACGCCACGCTCTCGCTCGACGCCCGCTCCCTCGTGATCCTGAGCCGAGCCCCAACGCCTGTCGACCCGCCCGACGAAGTCGAAGCCCTCCAGGAGGGTCGCGCCGGCAAGTCCTCGGCTCGTTCGTCCTCGAGGGACGCAGCGGCCGGTGATCGACGTGTCGCCGCGGCCGGACAGGGAACCGGAGAGAGTGACTCTGGCACCGGTGACTCTGGCACCGGCGACTCTGGCACCGGCGACTCTGGCACCGGCGACTCTGGCACCGGCGACTCTGGCACCGGCGACTCTGGCACCGGCGACTCTGGCACCGGCGA
>JAESQQ010000147.1 GCA_016765095.1 Planctomycetota bacterium
AGCTGCACCCCCGCCGCCCTCGAGGCCGTGCAGGTCGGCGTCTCGGGAGCCTCCCCGAAACAATCACGTGAGCACCTACCCCAGGGCTGGCGCCAGGTAGACAAGCGTCTCGTAGTGACGTTCCACGAGGGGGAAGTCCTCGAGGACCGCGCTGAGGTCGCTCAGGAAGGCGACTTGATCCGTCTCGCTGAGGGCGAGGGTCGTCGAGAAGGTCTGGACGAGCTCGAGCCAGTGCGCCGCGCTGAAGCTGACTTCGTGAAAGTGGGACCAGGTCTCGATCGGCCCGAAGTGTGGGGACTCCGCGAGGGCCTGCTCTCGCCGGCTGGCGCGGCCGGGCAGGGGCGGCTGGCCGGTGCCGACTTGGTAGCGGTCGTAGAGCGGTGTCGTGGCCGCATAGACGGGGAGGCTTTGGGAGCGGTCGAGGGTCCAGATCAACGCGAGGTGACCTCCCGCGCGGAGCGCGCTGGCCGCTTGGGGGAGCGCTCGGAGCGGATCGATCCAGTGGAAGGCTTGGGCGCAGACCACGAGGTCGAACGCGCTCGGCAAGGTCTTGGCGGTGGAGGTTGCGTGACTCCAGGTCTCGAAGTCGGCTGCTTCGATCGTGGCCTGGGGCCAGGGGGCGAGGGCCTCGCGGGCGCGCTCGGCGAGGTTCACACCGAGTTCGACTCCGTGGAGCCGGAGCCCGCGGCTCGCGAGCGAGCAGCTCAGCTGGCCGGTCCCCGGAGCGATCTCGAGCACTGAGCCGCCTGCGTCGAGCCCGGCTTGAGTCAGGACCCAGTCCAGGACTTCGTCGGGGTAGCCCGGCCGGACCCGAGCGTAGAGATCGGCCACGCCGTCGAAGCAGTCCCGTCCTCCGCTCATGCCTGCTCCACAGCGGCGGCCCGCGAGCCGGGGGCTAGATCTCGCTCGAGATCGAGGCGGTCAGGTAGTCGCGATTGAGCCGGGAGATATAGCGGGTCGAGATCGACTTGGGGCACACCGCTTCACACTCACCGTAGTTGGTGCAGGCCCCAAAGCCCTCGTCGTCCATTTGCTCGACCATGCCCAAGACGCGCGTCTTGCGCTCGGCTTGGCCGTGGGGGAGGAGCCCCAAGTGGCTGACCTTGGCCGCCACGAAGAGCATCGCAGACGCGTTCTTGCAGGCCGCGACGCAGGCCCCGCAGCCAATGCACTCGGCGGCCGACATGGCCGCGTCGGCCGCGTCCTTCTCGACCTGCGTGGTGTGCGCGTCGGGCGCACAGCCCGTGTTGATCGAGATATAGCCGCCCGCCTGCTGGATTCGGTCGAAGGCGCTCCGGTCCACGATTAGGTCCTTGAGGACCGGGAACGCAGCAGCGCGCCAGGGCTCAATGTAGATCGTCTCGCCGCTCTTGAAGTGGCGCATGTAGAGCTGGCAAGTCGTGGTCGCCTTGTTCGGTCCGTGAGCGACACCGTTGATCACCATTGAACAAGCCCCGCAGATCCCCTCGCGGCAGTCGTGCTCGAACGCGATCGGCTCCTGCCCCTGCTCCATCAGCGTGTCGTTGACGACGTCGATCATTTCGAGGAAGGACATGTCGGGCGAGACGTCCTTGGCCTCGTAGGTCTGAATGCTCCCCTCCGCGCTCTTGCTCGGTTGACGCCAGACCTTCAGCGTCAAGTTCATGGTGCCGCTCACTTGTAGCTCCGGGTCGCCAGCTTGACGCTCTCAAAGACCAGCTCTTCCTTGACCAGCTCTTGGGGAGTGTCTTCGTCTTTCCAATCCCAGGCCGCGGAGTAGCAGTAGTCCTCGTCGTCGCGGACCGCCTCCCCGTCGTCGGTCTGGTGTTCGGTGCGGAGGTGCGCGCCGCAGCTCTCCTCACGGTCGAGGGCGTCGCGACAGAGCAACTCGCCGAGCTCCATGTAGTCCGCGACTCGAAACGCCTCCTCGAGCGCCTGGTTGAGGCTCCCCGAGGACCCGGGCACGCTGACGTTCTCCCAGAACTCGCCTCGGAGCGCCTTGACCTCAGAGATCGCCTCGGTCAGGGCCTTCTTCTCCCGCGCGAGGCCGCACTTGGTCCAGAGCAGACGCCCCAGCTCGCGGTGGAAGCTCGCGACGGAGCGCTTGCCCTTGACCGCGAGCAGTTTCTCGACGCGCTGGTTGACCTGACCCTCGATATCCTTGAAGGCCGGG
Organism: Planctomycetota bacterium; assembly: GCA_016765095.1. Classification (GTDB taxonomy): domain Bacteria; phylum Planctomycetota; class J058; order J058; family J058; genus NORP233. The sequence continues at coordinate 2,153 of JAESQQ010000147.1, forward strand.
TGTGATTCGTCCACCGCAGACAGTTTCTGGCCGGCGAGGTAGGGCATGATCGTGGCCGGGAGGACGAAGTAGCCGTCCGCGAGGCCCTGCATGAGCGCGCTCGCGCCGAGGCGGTTGGCGCCGTGGTCAGAGAAGTTGGCCTCTCCGATCGCGAACAGCCCGGGGATCGTGGTCATGCAGTGGTAGTCGACCCAGAGTCCACCCATTGTGTAGTGGGGCGCTGGGTAGATTCGAAACGGAGTCTCGTAGGGGTTCTCGCCCGTGATCCGTTGGTACATTTCGAACAGGTTCCCGTAGCGCTCGGAGATCGCGTCCTTGCCGAGTCGGTTGATCGCGTCGGCGAAGTCGAGGTAGACCCCGCGCCCGCCAGGCCCGACTCCGCGCCCCTCGTCGCAGGCCTCCTTGGCCGCGCGCGAGGCTATGTCGCGGGGGGCGAGGTTGCCGAAGCTGGGGTACTTCCGCTCGAGGTAGTAGTCGCGCTCGGACTCGGGAATGTCTCTCGCCCGGCGGGTCTCGCCCTTCCGTTTCGGTGCCCAGATCCTCCCGTCGTTGCGCAGCGACTCTGACATGAGCGTCAGCTTGGACTGGTGCTCGCCCGCGACTGGAATGCAGGTCGGGTGGATCTGCGTGTAGCAGGGGTTGGCGAACATGGCCCCGCGGCGGTGCGCTCGCCAGGCTGCGGTCGCGTTGCTGCCCATGGCGTTGGTCGAGAGATAGAACACGTTGCTGTAGCCGCCAGTGGCGAGCACGACGGCGTGGCCGGCGTAGCGCTCGATCTGGCCCGTGACCATGTCGCGGACCACGATCCCGCGGGCCTGGCCCTCGACGGTGACGATGTCGAGGAGCTCGCGGCGATAGAACATGGTCACCCCGCCCTTGCGGCCTCCGCCGCGCGCGATCTGGCGGTTGAGGGCTGCGTAGGCGCCTAGCAGGAGCTGCTGCCCCGTTTGCCCTCGGCAATAGAAGGTCCGTGAGACCTGGGCGCCGCCGAACGAGCGATTGGCGAGCAGCCCGCCGTATTCGCGGGTGAAGGGCACGCCTTGGGCCACGCACTGATCAATGATGTTGGAGCTGACTTGGGCCAGGCGATACACGTTCGACTCGCGCGAGCGGAAGTCGCCGCCTTTGATCGTGTCGTAGAAGAGGCGGAACACGCTGTCGCCGTCCTCTTGGTAGTTCTTGGCCGCGTTGATTCCCCCCTGGGCTGCGACGCTGTGCGCGCGTCGTGGGCTGTCGTGGTGGCTAAAGCAGTAGACGTCGTAGCCCTGCTCCGCGAGCGTCGCTGCGGCCCCGCCGCCGGCTAGGCCAGTCCCCACGACCAGGATCCGGAACTTGCGCTTGTTGCTCGGGGAAAGGAGCTTCTCGTCAAAGCGGAACGAGTCCCACTTGTCCTCCAGTTGTCCTGCTGGCTCTCGCGCGTCGAGATGCGTCACGAGACCTCCTACTTGCCTGGGGCGGGTTGAGTGACTTCGACGGGCTGAATCCAGCCCAACAAGACCCCCACCGGGGCGAGGCAAAAGCCGAACGCGAGCGCGAGCGCCAGGCCCAGCGAGGCCTTGCTGAGCGCCTCGCGAGCCTGTTCGTGCGAGTTGCCGAGCGAGCGAAACAGGCTCTGAAAGCCGTGCACGAGGTGGAGCGCGAGCACGACCATGGCAACCACGTAGCTCAGGGCGACGAGCGGGTGGCTGAAGGCGGTGACGACCATTCGATAGGCGTCGTGGCGGCCCTCGGCGTCGTGCCAGGTCAAGTAGTCGGGGTTGAACACGCCGACGGTGTAGTGGGCCAAGTGAAGGACCACGAAGGCCAAGACCAAGAGGCCCGTCAGGATCATGTAGCGGCTGGCCCAGGAGGCCTCAACCGTCGCTTCATAGGCGTAACCCAGGGGGCGAGCCGCTCGATTTCGGAGCTGGAGCTTGAAGGCCATAGCGACGTGAGTCGCGAACATGGCCAGCAGGCCTCCTCGAGCCACCCACACCAGACCTCCACCGCCGGCGCTCTTGAGCGACTTGGCGTAGGCGTTGAACACGTCTGGACCGAAGTAGATCAGGAGGTTGCCCCCCATGTGGGTGAGCAGGAACAGGATCAAGGCCAACCCCGTCACGGCCATGACGGTCTTGGCGCCGATCGTCGAACCGAAGAGGACTGCCAGCCCTCGCTTCGTCGCTGCCACGAAGTCTCCTTGTTGCCTATCCAACGGGGAGGCAGGAGACCATACGCGTGGGGCGAGCGATAGCGTAGCTCCTCTCCCCGGAGCCTCGCGTACCCAAAAGAATCACGAGGCCCCGGGGAGGAGGAGCAGGCGCCCGCCTCGCGCCGGGCGCCCGCGCGGCCTTCGCGCGCCCGCCCACTCGCGTTATATTGCCTGCTTCCTCCCTTCCCTGCCCCGGTTAGCGCCTCGGGCTCTCCCTAGGACGGCCTCTGTGCGGCTGATTGAGATCATTGGCAACGAGGGAGTGATCCCTCGCCTCAAGGCTCGCGAACGCGACGAGGTGCTCGTCGAGCTCTTGGATCACCTGATCTCGGCCAAGCGAGTCCAAGAATCGGACCGCGAGGACTTCTTAATGGCGCTCCTCAAGCGGGAGTCGCTCGGCGCCACGAGCATTGGGAACAGCGTCGCGATTCCCCACGTCAAGACGAACCTAGTTCAGGAATTCGTCGGCGTCTTGGGCCGGAGCCGTGAGGGAATCGACTTCCTCGACGGCGAGGCACCCGTTCACTTGGTGATTCTGTTCCTCTCCCCGGACCGTGCGGTCTCGGGTCACCTTCGCCTCCTGGCCCACATAGGCGGGATCCTCAACCACGACGGGTACGTCCGCCTCCTCCTCGAGGCCACGACGCGAGGAGACCTCGTCGACCTCGTCCGAGACGCAGAGCGCATGATCTTTGGCGAAGAGCAGGGTGGCGCCCGAGGCGACGACCAAGGCGACCCCGTTCTGGCTTGATCTCGCTGGCTTGATCTCGCTGGGCGGTCTAGCTGAGCGCGAGCCACATGCCCAGCGCGCCGACACCGACGCCCAGGAGAGCGCCGCTGAGCGCCCACAGCCAAGGGTGCTCTGCAGACGCCGCCGGGAGCTCTTCAAGGGCCGCGAGGGCGACTGAGATCTCGGCCGCGGTGGGGCACGGTTCGCTCTCGCAGCGCTGGGCGAGCGCCTGGAGGCCTTTGGCAAACACCTCGTCTTCCGTCTCCCCTGCTAGGGCAGAGAGGATCCCCCCCAGGGCGTAGACGTCGCCTTCAGGGCTCGGGCCGTCCCCTCCTCCGGGTTTGGGCGCGAGCGCGACTCGGGTCCAGCGCGCGGCTCCCTGGGTGGGGACTCGCGCGTTCTCCGGGCTCAGATCGCCGTGGGTGACTCCGTAGGAGTGGAGGATCGCCAACCCACCGGCCAGATCGCGGGCCCAGCGGAGCGAAGGACTGCGGCCGGCGTCTAGGGCCTGAGGCAGGGAGGGCGACTCGAGCCGTTGAGTCGCGACCCAGGGGCGAGGCTGGCCGCCCGCTCCGATCGGGAGTTCGAGGCGGGGGTCTGGGGGAATACCCATGGCGAGCCGGACCGCGATCACCAGGTGTGGCCCGCGAGCAGCGGCTTGAGACTGGCTCAGAGCCAAGACTCGGCAGGGGCCCCACCGGGCGTGTGTTGCGCTCCACCATTCGCCGAGCGGGTCAGGGCCGAGAGAGGCTGTGAGCTCAAACCCCCCTTCGAGCGTGGCGCCGGGGGCGAAGCTCGCCGGAGGGGCGAAGCTCGCCGGAGGGGCGAGGCTCGCCGGAGGGGCGAAGCTCGCCGGTGGCGGCGGTGGCGTAAAGGGGACGTGAGGTTGAGGGTCTTGGAGCACGACCGTCGCGGCGCTCCCGAGGGGAGGGGCGCCCGGCGTCGGCAGGACCGTACGGAAGGGGGGTGTTCCCGGCGGGCCCTCCAGCTGTGTCTCCGCGGCGGCGGGATGCACAGGCGGGGGCGGAGGGGTCTCGACCGTTTCCTCCTGGCCTGGAATCGAGACCACGGCGCGGAAGGGGAGGGTTCGATCGACGTCGCTGGGTTGGGGTGCTGAGGGAGGAGGCGTCACGGCTGCTAACCGTACACGCCAAGAGCCCCGCCCGCAGGGGCGAGGCTCCTTCGTGAAGCGTTTGGGCGACCCTAGTCCTTGGGCTGAATGCCCTGCCAGGTGTCGGGAATGTCGTTGGCGCGCACGCGACCGCCCCGGTCGTCGTCGTAGAGCCAAGGGCCCCACGAGTGAATGAAGGGGCCGCCGTCGTTCTCTGCCCAGGCCTTCGTCCCGTTCTTGCGGTTGGGAGGCGAGCTGAAGCTGCCGTCGTAGATCCACTGGCTGCCGTCGTCGAGCGTGAGGAGCGCGACGCCGTGGAAGTTCCACGGACCGCCGCCCGTGGCGCTTTCCGCGGGCCAGTTGTCGTTACTGAAGAAATACTGGCGGACCGCGCGGCCCGACTTCTTGCCGCGACCGTAGCGGTGGATATAGAGGACCTCGCCTTTGATCCCGAGCGTGCCTGCGATCCCGCAGACGAGGGAGGCCTGCTGGTTGCAGCGTCCCCCGGTGTGGGTCGGGTTGTCGAGGACCCACCAACCGAAGTTGCTCCGGTAGTGCTTGTAGTCCTCGGTCGGGGGGTCGGTGACCGTCAAGGGCGGGTAGTAGAGGCTGCCGACTGGGCGAGCTCCGTCGCGAACTCGGGGCCAGCCGATCTTGTCGTAGTTGACCGGCGCCGTCGCGTCCTTGGCGTAGTCCGCCACGGCTGGCGGGGAGCCCGCCACGTGGTCCTTGGGGTGCACGTAGTGCCGCATTTGGTTGTCGAACTGGTGCGCGATCGAGTCCTCACCCTGGCCAATGTTCTGGCTCGCGCCGCGAGCCCAGCGGCAGGCGTTCTCAAAGTGGATCAGGGTGTTCGCCGGGCGTTTGTCGCGAACGACGTTCTTGATCGGAGCCTTGAAGGTCGTGTAGATCCGCATCCGAGGCTGCTGGAGCAGCTCCTCGCCGCCGACAGTCAGGACGAGGTCGAACGCGTTGACCTTGACGCCCTTGTTGAGCATTTCGGTCGTCTCGACGGTGATCGTCTGGCCCTGCGAGAGAGCGCGAAGCGTGACTTCCTTCTCGAACGAGTTGTCCTCGCCGACGATCTCACCGACGACGGTGATCTTCGCGTCGGCGCTGAGGTCCTTGGCAGCTTGGAGCGTGATCTTCAGTCGGAGAGGCTTGCCGAGGAAGATCGCGGCGGGCGTGCTGACTTCACCGTCCGCGGCGCCAAAGCCCCGCTTGAAGTGAGGAGCCGGGGCGTCTGAGATCGTGACTGCGTCGAGGACTTCGACTGCGACCAGTTCGACTTCGACAGCCTCGAGTGTGATCGTCTTCTCTTCGCCGTCCTTGGTGACGGTCAGGGTGACGGCGCCGGGGCCTGTGATCTCGATTCCCTGGGCGCCGTTGGTCGCGGGACCCTCGATCGTGACCGTCGCGTCCACAGGCTGAACCTGGAGCGGGATGGTTTGACCGACGAGGTAAGTTCCAGCAGCCGGGCTTTGGACTGTGATTCCGGTCGCGTCGTCGCCGGTGTCGTCGCCGGTGTCGTCGCCGGTGTCGTCGCCGGTGTCGTCGCCGGTGCCGTCGCCGGTGCCGGCGTCGCGAACCGGCATCGCTTCGTCAGCGCCCTTGTTGCCGCGCTCGTAGACCCGCACGTCCTTGCCGTCGGCGTCCGTCGACCTAAACAGGCCAATGATTCGGCCGCCGGGCCGAACGCCATAGACCGCCTGGCCCGTGATCTTCCCGCTAACGTCTCCACTCAGGGCGCCTGTCATGCCGGCTTCGGCGCGGAAGGTGACGCGCAGCCAGGTGTTGCCGAGAACGCCCTTTCCAAACTCACTGACCAGGGTTCCGTCTGGGCCTTCGACCTGGCGAACGACGCTGAACTCGTTCCCCGAGGTGTGCTTGATCCACACCTTGCTGCGGGAGTCAGGGTTGTTCCAGCCGCCTAGGTTGTAGGTGCCGTCGATTCGGTGGTCGGCCAGAACGGGAATGGCTAGGCCGAGGACTAAGGCCCCGACCGCTCCAATCAGGGTGAGTTTTGCGCGACGCATTCAGCGCCTCCTCTCTGCAGGATTCAGTGACTTACAGCAACGCTCGTGCCGAATCAATCTCCCTTTTGGGCGATTTCGCGCGCGAGTTCGATTTCGAAGCCTGTAGAGCTGCCGAATCCCCAAACCATGCCTGCTTAGAGACGGGCGAATTCGGGCAATTCGACTTCTGGAGCCCTCGAGGCGGTTGACGCGAAGGGCCGCATTTCCAATTGAGGGAACGTTGAGACGAAGGGCGGAGCCATTCGGCTTCAGGGCGGAAAGCGCACGCTTAGCTACTCGGTCTTCGGTTCGCCGCTCTTGGACTCGCTCTTGGACGCCTTTGGCTTTTCGGCTCCCTTTGAGCGGGCTGGCTTAGCACCCAAGACGGGGAGGGCTCGCTCGAGGAAGGAAATCAGCTTCTCGGGCGCGCCCTCGACGTTGGTCAGGAAGGCTTCGACGCAGTAGTTGTCCCACTGGATTACGACCGTAAAGACCTTCACCTCCGAGCCGTGGGCTAAGGCGGTTCGTGTGCTCGTGAAGCCCTGAGTCGTCTTGAAGGGGCTCGGACCGTATTCGAGGGAAGTCAGCTTGTAGGGGCTGTCTGGGCGGGAGAAGTCCTTGTCCTTTTGGGCGAGGACTTGGCGCTCAATGGTCAGGAGATCTTTCGCGCCCTGGGTCGAGCCAAAGCGGCTCACGACCATGATCGCCTGTTTGCCTGCGGGGCTGCCTGCCACCATGACGACCACTTGGCTCAGGTCCTTCAGGCAGCGGTCGAGGAGCTTGGCGTCGGCGAGCGCGAGGGCGGCTCGGAGCTGCGGGTCGGAGATCGAAGCGATCTGCTGCCGAGTCAACTCGGGGATCCCGAGGCGCTTCGACATTTCGAGGACCAGGGGTGCGAGCTCGGAGTTCTTGGGGGGGGGTCGAGGTACTCCCCTGGCCGCGTGACTTGGCGGATCGTGGTCGGGGGGCTCTTGAAGGCTCGGGCTTCGGCCTTGAGCGTCGAGCCTTCTGCTTTCGCGAGCGCCTTCATGAACGCCTCGCCCGCGACGTAGGGGATCGCGGCCTCGGCCACCAGGACCTTCATGAGTTCACGGTGCTCGGGGGGCACTTGCTTGGGGAGCTCGCTTGCGACGGCGAGCAGGAGCTTGAACCCCTCTTCGAGTCCCAGGTCCTTCGTCGCCTGGCGGGCGACGAGTTGAGCGTGCCCTTCGACGACGCACATTCTCGCGCGGAGCGCGGGGAGCTTCGTCTGCCCACGGAGGAAGGTCCCTAGCGAGTGGGCTTGGTGTTGGGCGGCGTGCACGGCCTCGTGAATCAAGACCGCGTCGAGGAAGGACTCACTCCAACAGCCTGGGTCGTAGAGCTTGGAGAACAGCTTGAAGGTCGCCGGGTTGATCAGAATCTTCCCGTCGGCCAACCGGATCTTGGCCAGGACCGCCTTGGCGAGCGCTTGGCTCTGCTTGCTGAACTCGGCCGGGTCGACGTCCGTCAGGGCCTCGCTGAGGGCCTCGGACTCCTGTTTGATTAGGGCGCTCATGCCGAGCGTGTCCGTGATCACGAACTCGACGGGGGAATCGAAGGTCCGGCCGAGCGCCTTCTCGAGGCTCCCCTGAAATCGCTCCGCGAACCGCTTCGTCAGGTACGCGCCCTCGAAGCGGGCTTTCTGGCTGCTCGTGGGCTTCGAGCGCGGCGTGTCCTGGGCGAACGCAGGGGTCGTCAGGGGGGCGAAAAGGGCCAAAATGAGCGACAAAGCGAGTGGGCGCATGGAGCCTCCAGGTCAAGCTCTTGAGAAGGATACCTCTGCTCCCTGTTGAGGGGCAGACGGGAGCCTCTACACTCGCCCCCAGAGGAGGGCCTATGTCTGAGGACACCACGCCCGAGACCACGGTCGAACCATCGCCCCCGGCGACTGACGAGGCGGCGCCAGCACCGGCGCCAGCAGACGACGCCCACGTGGATTCCGCGCACGTGTTTGCGCTTCTCTACGTCCAGCGCGAGCTCCTCCCGACGGGAGAAGAGGAAGAAGAGTTCGACAAGGAGCTAGCGCGCCTGCGCCAAGACATTGAGGACTCCGATCGCTACAAGGAGCCGCTTCCCGAGGAGCTCCGCCTGGGACCCGACACCGTCGCCCGCTACTGGGCTCACGCTTGGGACTGCACCCTGTGCCGCTGCCTCTTGCTGGAGGACGGCCCGGGCGCTCGCCCACCCCAGACGCAGTCGGAGAAGGTCAGCCTGGCCCTCGCCGAAGACGAGCGGCGCCAGAAGCTGAAGATCAAGTTCGCGATCGATTGCGTGCTGGGGACCGGGTTCTTTATCGGCTCGACGGTCGTGATCAACCACATGCGCGCCAAGAAGCCCGACGACGACGCCGGGCCGCAGCTCGCCTCGGGCCAATTTCAGATCGATCCTATGGCCTTCCTGTTCATGGGCTTGATCCTCGTCGCGAGCTGGTTCTTGGCCGAGGCCTACGGGATCGCGAAAGAGCTCTGGATCGACTTCTCGGCCTGGAAGAAGGCAGTCCCCCTCGTGGGCAAGGCCTGGCACGCCAAAGGCAAGAAGAAGGTCGAGGGCCCGACACGCATAGGCGGCGGTGGCGCGAAGCCGGACTCGGACTCATGATCCGCCTTCCCGGCCTCAACCAAAAGGAGAATAGATGGCCTCAGCGCATGCGGTAGCGGTCGTAGGAGGAGCCTGCGCGGGCTCCGTCGTCGCGGCTCACCTCGCCGAGCGGGGCTGTCGAGTCGTCGTGTTCGAGCAGAACGTGCGGCCTTACGGAAAGATCGAGGACGGGCTCCCGCGTTGGCACAACAAGCAGCGTGAAATGGAGTACCGCAAGATCGACGAACGCCTCGATCGGGCCGGGATCGAATTTGTCCCCAAGGTACGGTTTGGCGAGGAGATCGGGCTCGAAGGGCTCCTCGACGACTGGGGCTTCAACGCGCTCGTGCTCGCGAACGGCGCCTGGAAAGACCGTGACCTCGCCGTTCCGGGGGCGATCGAGTCTCTCGGCAAGGGGCTGATCTATCAGAACGAGTTCGTCTACTGGTTCAACCACTTCCACGAGGAGGGCTACGACGGACCGCAGTTCGAGATCGTGGACGAGGCGCTCTGCGTCGGAGGCGGGCTGGCCTCGATCGACGTGATCAAGATCATTCAACTCGAGCTCTACGGACGCGCGCTTCGCGCGCGGGGAATCGACGTCGACGTCTATGACCTCGAGCACAAGGGGATCCCCAAGGTCTGCGCGGCGCACGGGATCGACGACCCCCAGAGCCTCGGAGTCCGCGGAGCGACCTTGGTCTATCGGCGTCGCGTCGAAGACATGCCGCTCGCGTCGGCCGGCCCGGACGCGTCGGAGAAGATCAAGGCTCGGCTCCCGACGACGCGCCGCAAGATCCTCGAGAAGGCCCAGAGCAAGTTCTTATTCCGAGTCATGACCCAGCGCGTGACCAAGTCCGTGCTGCTTGAGGACGGGCGCCTGGCGGGGCTCGAGCTCCTCGAGACCAAGCTCAGCGACGGCCGGGTTCGGCCGGTCGAGGGCAGCGAGCACGAGCTCCGGTCCCCGCTCGTGATCAGCTCGATCGGGAGCATTCCCGAGCCCCTCCAAGGCGTGCAAATGAAGGGCGCCTACTACGAGTTCAAGGACTGGGACACCGGCGAGTACGCCCCCCGCTCCGGTGTGTTCGGTGCAGGAAACGTCGTTACAGGACAAGGAAACATTAAGGCTTCGATGGAGCACGGCAAGTTCGTGGCGGGCCACCTGGCCGAGATCTACCTCGGTCTCCGCGAGGGAGACCTCAGCGAGGGCACAGCCCGCGGCGAGGCCAAGGCGACGGCGACCGGCGAGGCGGTCTCAGAGCACCTGGCCTCGGTCCCCCAGCGGACGCCAGCCGAGCTGGACACGATCAGCCAGCGCGTCCGAGAGCTCCAGCGGGCTCGCGGCTACTCCGTCTACGCTGACTGGATCGCGGCCAACACGCCCAAAGTCGCCGAGTAGCTGCAAACCCTTGGGAGGCCCCCAAGGGTCTTGCGGCCTACCAGCTCTCGACGGAGCCGACGAGGACGAGGTATCCCGCGATCATGGCCATGTCGCTGGCTGAGGCGCCTTCGACTTTGCCGACGGTCTTCCCGCTGTGGAGGCGAATCGCGCCGTTGGATCCGATCTTGCAGATCGTCTTGCCCCCGCTGGTGCGCAAGACCTCGCCGTCAATCTGGCCCAGGGTCTTACCGTTGCGATCCCGGAGAGCAACTGGTTCAGGTCCTCTTGCTCCCAGTTCCAGCCAGGGACGCTGTCGGGGAGACAGGACCAATCGAACTCGTAGCTGAAGCTGGTTCCCAGCTTCTCGTGGAGGGTGGCGACGCAGCTCTGGCTGTGGGCTTCGAGCGACTTCTGAATCTTCCGTTGCTTCAAACTCATAGTTCTTCCTTCTCTTGATCGCGGTCTCCCGCGGGATTTCCTTACCGACCGAGTAAGAACAAACCTCGTGCCGGCTTTAAGTCCCACGCTCGACCAAGAGGCGCTGCGGGGCGTCGGCGAACGGCGCCGCCTGTGAACTGGCGCGCGGTCCGGAAACGACATGTCCGCTCGGAGACACCGTCCCGGAGAGGACAGGTCTTCGTAAGTCGTGTAGTTAAGGGGCCCAGAGGCCGATGCAAGCCAGGGGTCGTCGCGGGCGAAGCCCGAAAGAGAGAGCGTCTGTCTCTCCGGGACAGGCGTCGGGCGGGGGTAAACCCCGCACCCTACAGATCGCACTCGCCCCCCGAGTCGACCGGCTCGCAATAGGCTTTCGTAGGGGCGGGGGTTACCCCC
>JAESQQ010000148.1 GCA_016765095.1 Planctomycetota bacterium
ACCCCGACGCCGACCCCGACCGCAACAGCGGCCAGGCCGCGCCCTCCAGCGACGAAGCCCCCTGTCGTGCTTCGCGCCGAGGAGCTCCTCCGCACCGGTCGCGGGGACGAGGCTCTGAGGCTCCTCGACGGGGCCCTCGCCGAGGCCAATCACGACGTGGCCATGCTCTGCGCTCGCGCCATGATCCGCGCGAACCAGGCCCAGACCCTCGGCGCGCGCGCGGACGTCGACCTCGCGCTCGAGTTCGACCCCAACTGCGCGCTGGCCTATCGCATTCGAGGCATGCTACGCGTTCCTCTGGGCGACTACCCGGGAGCGCTCCAAGACGTCGAGCTGGCGATTCGCCTCGATCCGAGCGATCGGACCGCCCGGCGCAATCACGCCTCCCTGCTCTCGGCCATGAATCGGCTCGACGAGGCGCTCAAGGAGTTCGACAGCCTCCTGAAATCGGACCCCGACGACGGAGCTTCGCTCGTTGGCCGCGCGACGACCTGGGAGTTCAAGGGGGAGTGGAAGAAGTGCCTGCGAGACGTCGAGAAGGCGATCCGGCTAGAACCTGAGCCCGGCTCTTCGAAGTCACACTACCTGCGCGCGAGAGCGCTCCGCCAACTCGGCCGCCTGCCAGAGGCGCTCAAGGCCCTCGCAAAAGTCCTCGAAATCGACCCCGATGACGGCCTGGTCTTCGTGGAGCGGACTTTGATCTGGCTGAGTCTCGGAAAGCCCAAGCTAGCCCTCAGCGACGCCGAAGCGGGGGTGAAACACCAACCCAAAGACGGGGCAGCCTGGGCGCACCTGGGCCACGCGCGGGCCATGGGTGGAGATCACCCCGGCGCGATCATGGCCTACGAACAAGGCCTCGAGTTGGACCCCAAAATGGCGCCCGCTTGGGCGAACCTGGGCGCGATCCGGTTTCAGAGCGAGGACTACCCCGGGGCGATCAAGGCGCCCACACGCGCGATCGAGATCAAGCACGACCCGAGCGCGCTCCTCAATCGAGGGCGCGCTTACGCCTATGCCAAGGACATAAAGAACGCTCTGGCCGACTTCGAGCACGCCCTCCGCCACGCCGAGCCAGGCTCGGCCGAGGCGAGAGAGGGCGAGCGCCTCGCCGCTATGGCGCGGGCACAGCTCGCTAGGTAGAGCCGCTTCTGGGACTAGGCCGGAGCCGGCGTGGTCCGCAGGTAGGGCTTGACCGTCGTGTAGCCGGGGAAGCGCTTGGCGGCCTCCTCGTCGCTGACGCCGGGCGAAATGATCACGTCCTCGCCGGCCTTCCAGTCGGCGGGGGTCGCGAGCTGCTGGTTCGCGGTCAGCTGGAGCGAGTCGATCACGCGCAAGAGCTCGTCGAAGTTGCGACCGGTGCTGGCCGGGTAGGTCAGGGTCAGCTTGACGGTTTTATCGGGCGCGATTACGAACACCGAGCGCACGGTCAGGGTGTTGAGGGCCTTGGGGTGAATCATGCCGTAGGCGTCGGCCACCTTGCGCTCGGGATCGGCCAGGAGCGGGAAGTTGAGGGCCGTTCCCTGCGTCTCCTCAATGTCCTTGGCCCAGCCCTTGTGGTCCTCGACGGTGTCGACGCTCAGCCCCAGGACCTTCACGTTCCGCTTGTCGAACTCGGGCTTGAGGGCCGCGACTCGGCCCAGCTCAGTCGTGCAGACCGGGGTGTAGTCCTTGGGGTGGGAGAAGAGCATGCCCCAGCTATCGCCGAGGTATTCGTGGAAGTTGATCGTGCCGGCGGTGCTATCCGCGGTGAAGTCAGGGGCGGTCTCGCCGAGTCGAATGGCCATGGAGCCTCCAAGAGGTTGAGCGCTGATTGGGTGGGGACTATCGCATGCGGCCCGAGCCGCCGTAAGGTCGCCCCGACGGCGGCGCGAGGGCCCGATTCGGGCTAGACTCGCGCGCCTCAACGAGGGGAGAGAGTCATGGCCAGGCGTCTGATTGTCGTCGGCGAACGCGAGCATGATTTCGTCGACCTCGACGAGCGGAACACCGTCTCGATCGGGCGCTCGCCGGAGAACGACGTCGTGATCCAAGACGACATGGCGTCACGTCGCCACGCCGTCGTTGAGCGCGACGCGAGCGGAGACCTCCGCGTTCGCGATCTCAAGAGCTTCAACGGGACCTACCTCAACGAGCGTCGCGTCCGGGACGAGCCCTACCAGCTCTGGGACGCGATTCGAATCGGGCGAACCAAGCTCTTCCTCGTCGAACGGAACGAGACCCCGGCCGCCGAGAGCCCCGCGGCGGGCGCCGCTGGCGCAGAGGAGCCGACCTCGGGTGGGCCGCCTTCGATCGAGGAGGAGGGCTCGAAGACGAGGACCCTCGATCCCTCGGGGGCTGACGCGATCGCGAGCAAGGAAATGCGCGCGTTCATGGACGGCGCGCTGCGCCGCGAGCGCGAGTCGATCGAGCGTGAGATCAGCCAGCGGATTCGCGACGAGAGCGGACCTTCGGTGCTCGGTGCCTTGGCTGGCTATCGGATCCGAGTCCAGCGCGACGGCCCCCTCGACGGCGGCGGCGACTTCTACGACGTGTTCCGCGACTCCCTGCTCCCCAACGACTTGTTCTTCGCGGCGGGCAGCGTCTCGGGCGTCGGCGTCGCGGCTTGCGTGGCAGCAACCGTGGCGAGGCACAGCCTGCGGGGCTACCTCGCGACGCGTAACGAGAGCCCTGAGCGCTCCCTTCACCCTTGCAGCGAAGTGCTCGCGAGCACGCTCCACCCCGGGTCCGCGCTCTCGCTTCTCCAGGCTCGGCTCGACGCCCGCGGGACCCTCGACGTGGCCGCCCTCGGCGGCTGCGGTGTCCTCCACTACAAGGCGGCCACCGGCCAGATCGTGCGCGTCCGGGCTCCGGGTCGCCGCGACGAGGAGGCGGCTCGTGTGCAGGCTGCGAGCTTCGACATTCGCGAAGGGGATCGCGTCCTCCTGCTCTCGGACGGCGCGGGCGCCATGCGCCGTGAGGACGGGGAGCCCTTTGGAGTCGAGCGCCTCGAGAGCGCCCTGGTCGGCAAGCTCGAGCTGCCCGGCAAGGATCTCCTCGAGCACCTGCGGGGTGTCTACTCAGACTTCGTCGGCGGCACCTGGGAGCGCGACGTCACGATCCTTCTGATCGCTCCTGGGGACAACCTCGCATGAGCCTTCCTGCGCGCCTCGTTCTCGAGGACGGACGCGTGTTCCACGGCCGCTCGTTTGGAGCCCACGCAGACGGCGGGCTTGAGACCGTGGCCGAGGTCGTGTTCAACACCAGCCACACCGGCTACCAGGAAGTCTTGACCGACCCCAGCTACTGCGGCGAGGCGGTCACGTTCGCGATCCCGATCCTGGGTGTCTACGGCGTGGCCGGGGACCTCGACGCCCAGTCGGCTCGCCCCCGAGCCGCCGCCATGATCTGTCGCGAGGTCTCGCGGCACGCGAGCAACTATCGCTCGAAAGAGACGCTCCCCGCCTACTTGACCCGCCATGGGATCCCCGGAATCGAGGAGATCGACACCCGGACCTTGACCCAGCACCTGCGTGATCACGGCTCGCAGCTCGGCGCGCTCAGCAACGACGCGACCCTGACCGACCAAGAGCTCGCGGAGCGCGCTCGTCAGGCCCCGCGCATGGAAGGACAGGATCTGGCCAAGCTGGTCACGACCCAGGCCCCCTATTCCTGGACGACGGGGTTCTCCTCCGAGACGGCGCCCTGGAGCGACGGGCTCCCGGAGCCTGTGGCCGAGCCCGGCAGCGCGGGGCGAGTCGTCGTGGTCGACTTCGGCGTCAAGTACGACATTCTCCGCCACCTCGTTGACCACGGCTGCGAGGTGACCGTCGTGCCCGCCTCGAGCACGCTCGAGGAGATTTTGGCCCACGACCCGCAGGGGATCTTCCTCTCCAACGGCCCTGGCGACCCCGCCGCGGTCTCCTACGCCGTCGAGACCGTGCAGCGCCTCGTCGCCGCCGCGCCTTGCCCGATCTATGGGATTTGCCTCGGCCACCAGATCCTCTGTCTGGCGCTGGGCGCCAAGACCCACCACATGAAGTTCGGGCACCGCGGCAGCAATCACCCGGTTCGCCAGGCGAGCAGCGGACGGGTCTTGATCACCGCTCAAAATCACGGGTTCGCGGTCGACGTCGCCAGCTTGTCGGCGACCCCTCTCGAGCCGAGCTACACCTCGCTCTTCGACGGCTGCCTCGAGGGCGTCCGTCACAAGAGCCTCCCGATCGAGTCGGTCCAGTTCCACCCGGAAGCCGGGCCCGGCCCGCACGAGGCGGCCGAGTTCTTTGCGCAGTTCGCGGCCGCGATTCAAGCCGCGCCCTCGCCCTCGCCACAGCAGGCGACTTAATGACCAGTCCGGCCCGGAGAGTTCATGGCCAAGCCTAAAACCGCCACGATCGTCGGCCTTCAGTGGGGCGACGAAGGCAAGGGCAAGGTGATTGATCACCTCGCCGCCCAGGCCGAAATGGTCGTGCGCTATCAGGGCGGCGGCAACGCCGGCCACACGGTGATCGCGGACGGCAAGAAGCACGTGTTTCACCTCGTGCCGACAGGAATCCTCTACCCGGGCGTGACGTGCGTGATCGGGAACGGGACCGTGGTCGATCTCCAGACTCTCCAAGGCGAGCTGGCTTCGCTCAAGGATCAGGAGATACCGACCGGTCGCGTCAAGCTGAGCGATCGAGCCCACGTCGTGTTCCCCTATCACAAGGCCTTGGACGAAGCGCGGGAGTCCATGCGGTCCGGTGACGACAAGATCGGGACGACGAAGCGCGGGATCGGCCCCTGCTATGCCGACAAGGCCTCGCGGACGGGGATTCGGGTCGCCGACCTGTATCACCCCGAGCGCTTCGCCGAGCGCCTGCGCCACGTCCTCGACGAGAAGAACGCGGTCTTGGTCCACCTCTACCGCCGGGCCCCGCTTGAGTACGCGCCGATTCACGACGCCTACCTCGAGCTGGCAGAGGTCATGCGTCCCTACGTGGCCGACACCTCCGCCTTGATCAACGAGGCCCTGCGGGCCGGCCAGCGGGTTCTGTTCGAGGGCGCCCAGGGGGTCATGCTCGACATTGATCACGGGACCTACCCTTACGTCACGAGCAGCAGCGCCTCGAGCGCGGGCGCGGCCGCGGGGGCAGGCGTCGGGCCAGGCGCGCTCCACACCGTGCTCGGGATCGCCAAGGCTTACACGACTCGCGTCGGTGGGGGCCCCTTCCCGAGTGAACTGCATGGCGAGCGGGGCGAGAAGCTCCGCCAGCAGGGCCATGAGTTCGGCGCGACGACGGGGCGCCCGCGGCGCTGCGGTTGGCTGGACCTCGTCCAGCTTCGCTACGGGGCCGAGACGGCTGGCGTGACCGGAATCGTGCTGACCAAGCTCGACACCCTCGCCGGCCTCGGCGATCTCGAGGTCGTGACGGCCTATCGTTGGGGTGGCAAGACCCAGGCTCGGCCGCCGGCGCACGAGACGGACTGGGAGGAGACGGAGGTCGTGACCGAGGCCGTGGCCGGCATGCCTGCTGACTTCGACTACAACGGCTGTAGGTCCCGGGACGCCTTGCCTCAGGAGGCGCGTGACTACCTCGCGCTGATCGAAGAGCGGGTCGGCGTTCCGATCGTCGCGATCAGCACGGGCCCCGAACGTGAGGCGTTCACGTGGTGCGGCGAGCCCCTCTTTCAGTAGCCTTCGCTCTGCTCGCGCCGCCGAGGGCTGGTGAGGGTGTGAGTGCGACGAAGCGAGGACGCGCGTGAGCGAAGCTGGGACGAGTCCTGAGGCGGAGCCTGGGAGCGAGCCGCCTCGCCCAGTTCGGGAGGACTTCAAGCACCTCCCGCGGGCGATCGCGATCATTATGGACGGGAACGGTCGCTGGGCTGAGCGCCAGGGGCTGCCGACGCTGCGGGGCCATGAGCAGGGCGCGGAGAGCGTCCGGGCCGTGACCCGAGAGTGCGCCCGGCTCGGGATCGAGGAGCTGACGCTCTACGCCTTCTCGACGGAGAACTGGCGCCGCAGCCAGGACGAAGTCGCGGGGCTCATGAACCTCCTCAAGAGCTACTTGATCGAGGAGCGCGAAGAGATCATGTCGAACGACATTCGGTTCCGCGCGATCGGGGAGCTGGATCGACTCCCCGACGAGATCACCGACGAGTACGAGACGACTCGCGCCATGAGCGCCGGCAACAGCGGAATGGTCCTCCGGCTCGCGCTCAGCTACGGCGGGCGGCGAGAGATCCTGAGAGCCGCTCAGCAGGTCGCTCGCCTGGCCGTCGAGGAGGGGCTCGAGGCCGCGCTCGCGCTCGAGGAGGAGGACTTCGCAAACTTCCTCTACGACCCCGACATGCTCGAGCCGGACCTCCTCGTGCGGACCGCCGGCGAAATGCGGGTCAGTAACTTCCTCCTCTGGCAGATCAGCTACTCGGAGTTTGTGGCCCGCGACGCGCTCTGGCCCGCGTTCCGCGAGGCCGAGCTCCACGCCTCCCTCCACGCCTACGCCGCGCGCGAACGCCGCTTCGGCGCCCGCTGAGTCCGCGTGCGCGTGCGCGTGCTCGCGCTCGTGCTCGATCCGGGACGGATCGGTGTCGGGAGCTGCCTTCGGAAGTCTGGGGGCGCCGGCTGTGTTTATGGGGCTGCGCCCAGAGTAGGTCGGGGGGTGGACGTCTCGCCGACCGGGTCGGGCGGACGGCGGGGCGGAGGTACGCGAGACGGCGGCGGCTGCCCTGACGCGGATGTTATTGGACAGGGGAGGCTCGAACCTACGGGCATCCCCTCACCGGCTCGCGTGCAAGGTCCAGCGGAGGCGGCAGTTCGCTCG
>JAESQQ010000149.1 GCA_016765095.1 Planctomycetota bacterium
CGGTCGGCGAGACAGCCACCCCCCGACCTACTCTGGGCGCAGCCCCATAAACACAGCCAGCGCTCCCGACCTCCGAAGGCAGCCCTCGACACCGATCGCGTCCAGATCGACGAGGACGAGCACGAGCACGAGAGGCTGTCGCGAAACTGGCCCCCGTTGAGTGGCAAGGTAGTTGTCGCCTCGCTGGACCTTGCCGCGACGGGGCGTCAGCGACGACCTGAGCCACGCGAGACGCCGCCTAGTGTGAGCGCTTAATCCCCTCGAGGCGCTTGGCGAGGTTCACGACCGTCTCGACCTGTGCGTCGCTTAGCCCGATCTCGGCCTTGAAGCACTTGAGCAGCCTCGGGTCGAGCTTGAAGGCCTCGCCCTCGGCTCGCATTTTGTGAATCACCCGCAGCATTCCGCCGAGGGTCTGCTTGAGCTGCTTGCCCTTGAGGCCGGCCTCTTCGAGCGCGTGGGCGACTTTCTTGAGGACCTCTCCGCTGACGCCGAACTTCTCGAAGTGGCTCCTGAGCCCACCGTCTTCCTTAGTCTTGCCGCGGGCTTGGTGCGCGACCCGGCGCGCAATGCCGATCATCGTCTCAATCTGGTTGCCCGTGTAGTCTGACTTCTTGAACCAGGCCAGGAACTCCGGGGCGAGCTTGAACCGCTCGCCCTCTTTGCGCACTTGGTGGCTCAGCTTGACGATCACTTCCAGGGCCTGATCGATCTGGTGTCCGTGGAGGCCGCTCTCCCCGAGCGCGTGGTGGATTCGCTTGAGGCCGTCGTCGTCCACGCCCAACTTTCGGTAGTGCCCGCGCACTCCTTCGCCCTTGCCCTTGCCGCTCGCCTTGTGACGGGCCAGGAGCTTCTTGGCGAGGCCGAGCACAACTCCGATCTGCTTTCGGCTGAGGCCGATCTCGCCCGCCAAGTAGCTCCTGACGCGGTGAAAGGCCTCCTCGTGGTTGCCCTTGGGATCCTTGCGGAGCTTCTCCATGAGCTTGGGGATTCCCTTCAGCGACGCTTTGGCTTGCTCGCGCGAGAAGCCGCTTTTCTCGAGCAGGCCTTCTTGCTCTTCTTGTGCCGGCCCTTGTGCCTCCGAGAGGTCTGCTTCTCCTTGAGAACCGCGAGACGCTCGGCGAAGCGAGCGCGCGCGAGCTCACCCATCATGGCTTCGGCCTGATCGGGCGAGAGCTCGCCCTTGGCGACGGCGGTCAGCAGGCGGTTGCCGACGGCTTCGAAGTCTGGATCTTGCGCGTGGGCCAGCTTGGACGAACCAGGCCACGAGCGCGAGCGCGGCGGAGACGAGGAGGTTGCTGACTCCGAATTGAAACAGGAGGTCGATCACGCGGGCTCCTCGTCGACCGGTCCCTCGTCAAGGAGTCGCCGGAGCCGCTCGATCTCAGGCTTGGAGATCTTCTTCTCCGCGAGGAGGTGGGTGATCAGCGGTGCCAGGGAACCACCGGTCAGCTTGTCGGCGAGGGACTCGAGCTGGTTCCCGGCGTAGGCCTGCCGGCTGTGAGTCGCCGAGAAGAGGTGAACGGACAAGCTGCGGTCGCGCTCCACGAACCCCTTCTCCTCGAGGCGAGAGAGGAGTTTTTGGATCGTCCCGTGCTGGGCCTTGGTCGCTGAGGGATAGAGCTGCTCGCGCAGTTGACGAGCCGTCGCCTGCTCCTGGTCCCAGAGCAGGTTCATGATCGCCAGTTCAGCGTTGGCCAGAGGGGGGTGGGTCATTCTCGGGGTCCTCAGGGTCAGCTCGAGGCGACTTCGGCGCTCGGATACGACACCGAGTCGTATAGATACGACGGCCTGTCGTATCCGTCAAGGAGGTTCTCCGAGAAGGGCGCCGGTGTGCGGCTAAGTCTTGCCTGGACGGGCCGAGCCGCCGCCTTCCTCGAAGCGCGCGTAGCTCTCGAGGAAATTGTGGAGCTCGCGGCGATACTCGGCCTCGTTGAGGCCGGGGACGTCGTCGCGGTTGCCGCGACCCAGGATCACGAGCTTGCCGCCGCCCCACTGAGCGAGGCGCTCGCCGTGATCGAGCGGGAAGGCTGCGTCCTGCTGGGGGTGGAGCACGAGAAGCGGAACCTGGAGGCCGGTCAGGAGCTGTCGGAGGTCGAACTCCTTGCGGAGTGCTGCCTTGGCCTGGTCGGCGTCGGGGACCTTGGCCCAGTCGATTTGGGACCCATAGGCGTTCACCAAGTCCGCCGGCCCTGTCTCGAGGATCAGCCCGCGGACCCGATCGCTCGGAACATGGACCAAGGCGTCGACGGCGAGCGCGGCGCCCAAGCCGCGGCCCAAGATGACGACGCCGGGGACCTCCTCGCTTGGGCGGTTGATCAGGTAAGTCAGCGCTTGGCGCGCAGTCGCCTGCGCGGCCGAGATTGACGCGGGGCCGATCGCGGCGCCAACGCCGGGGTAGTCGACGAGAAGGATGTCGACTCGGAGTTCGCAGCCCCAGCGATCCCAGAAAGCCGCCTGCTCCGCGCAGGCGTCAACGCCGGAGAGGAGCACGAGGAGCGCGGGCGCGTGGGCGGCGCAGTTCATGTAGAGGCCAGATCCGCAGGCCTCGCCGAACTTGCCGTCGAGGTCGAAGTCGACGGGGTGCTCGCGATCGGTCGAGGGGAGCGGTGGGCCGCACTCACCGCCGAACAGAGTCTCGCCGACCGCGGGGTGGTCGAAGAGTGCGCTCACTTGGCCGGACCCGACCAGAGAGAGCGGAGATCGACGACGGCAGTCGTCTCGGTTTGGGTCACGAAGAGCCGCCTCCTGTAGGCCCTACCCTGCCCCCGCGCACCCATCACTTCAAGGGCGCCTGGGGGAGGCGGTCGCAGATCCAATACCTCGAAACGGGGATCAGACCGATGCAGGGAGGAGTGTTGAACACGGAATATCAACAGAGGGAATAGGAACGGGAACAGGGAATCGACTCGCGCGCAGCGCCTTCGCTACCCCCAGTTGCACGCACAGCGTGCAAGGAGCCTCGGAGTGGTCTCCATTCTTGTTCCCGTTCCTATTCACTGTTGATATTCCGTGTTCAAGCAGTTCCCGACCCTCGCGCACCTGGCTGATCGCTTCGATCCCCTCGCACCGATCCATCAAACCCCTGTGTCGAGGTACTAGGCGACGTTGAGGCAATCGAGCAACCCTGGGTCGAGAGAGATCGGGTTGTTCACGGCCATGGCGATCGCGTCGGGCCCGCGGAGGCCATGGGGGACGGCGTGCATGCGGAACACGAAGCGGCGTGCGCCCAGGGTCAGAACGTCTCCGTGTTGGAGGGGCCTCCAGCCATACAGGAGGCGGCCATTGAGGAGTGTGCCATTCATGGAACCGAGGTCGCTCACCGACGCTTCTCCCTCTTCCCAGAAGATCAGGCAGTGGCGACGCGAGAGCCCTCGCTGGTCAAGGAGCTTCAGGTCACAGGCGGAGTCACGTCCCACGACGTTGGCTCCTTGGGACAGGGGCCAGGCCATGGCCTCTTCGTAGCTGATCAGGGCGGCGTCTTGCACGTGGGTCTCCCCTCCTACTCCCTTGTTGAGGGAGGAGGGGCCTGGCGTTACAGGCAGTCGTGGCCGCTAGGGACGAGCAACGCCACATCTCGGTCCGGCTTGCGTGCTCAAGAGGTGAGTGTACGCTCACTTACCTCGCGATCGGGATCTGGGATCTAAGGAGCACGGGTGGTTGGAACGAAGCGGCGACTCCCGGCGGAGGAGCGCAAGACCAAGACGCTCGCGCGCGTGACGCGCGTGTTCGCGCGCAAGGGCTTCGCTGGGACGACTTCGGCTGAGCTTGCCCGCGCTGCAGGCGTCAGCGAAGCGCTCCTCTACAAGCTGTTTGGGAGCAAGCGGCGCCTCTATCAGGCCATGATCCAGCACAAACTCGAGACCGCCGGCTGGGGCGAGTTTCCCGTCAACGTTAGCCCCGAGACCTCCGAGCAGGTGTTCTTCGCGGGAATGGCGGAGGCGATCTTCGCGAAGGTCGAGGCGGACCCCGACTTCGTGCGGCTCCTGATCTACAGCGACCTGCAAGGCTCCGAGTTCGCCGAACTCTTCCACGAGGCCCGCGGGAGTTCGGTCCTGGCGGCCGTCAGCGACTACTTGCGAGGGCGCCTGGAGAGCGGCGCCCTGCGAGACGTCGACCCGGATCTCGCTGGCCTGAGCTTTCTCTGCATGGTTTGGCAATACGCGATCGGGACCAAGGTCTTCAAGTCCAAGGGCCTGCCTGAGATCAGCGACGCGCTCGTGATCGAGACCATGGTCTCGATCTTTGTGCGGGGGCTCCAGGTATGAACCGGCTCGGCAAGATCATTCTTCCAATCGGGGTCGTGGCGGGCGGCCTGGGCGCGTTCGTCGTGCTCTCAGGTTTGCAGCCCGCGCGCCCGCCAGCGACCGTTCTCGAACGGATCGCGC
>JAESQQ010000150.1 GCA_016765095.1 Planctomycetota bacterium
GCCGAGCGCGACGCCCGCGCCGAGCGCGACGCCGTCCCTTAGCCCGACCCCTAAGACCGCGCCAGAGAGGGAGAAGCCGCGATGAGCGACTTCGATACGATCAGATACGGTGAGGACGACAGACCTGACGAGGGGCTCGACCCCCCCCCTGCGGGCGACCCACCGCCTCCCCACGAGGAGGCCACGTCCCCAGACTCCTCCGAAGACACAGGCTCTCCCCGAGCAGGGGACGCGGCAAACGAACCCGAGGACAAGCGGCCTCCCGCAGAGGCTGTCCCGGATTCAGAGGAGCGTGAGCCGCCAGCGATCGTGCTGAGGGGGGTCGGCAAGGTCTATGGGGGCGCGACGGCGCTGCACTCGGTCAATCTGGCCGTGCCCCGGGGCGAGATCTTCGGGTTCATTGGACCTAACGGGGCGGGCAAGACGACGACCCTCAAGATCCTCGCGACGCTCACGCGGCCAACCTCGGGGCGCGCTGAGATTTGCGGATTCGACTGCGTCCGGGAGCCCACCGAGGTCAGGAAGCGGATGGGCTATCTGCCCGACGGCGCGCCATCGGCTTCTGACCTGACGGTCGGCGAGTTCCTAGAGTTCTTCGCCTCTGCTTATGGGCTGACCGGGCCGCGGAGAAAGTCGGTCGTGCGAGACGTGCTCGAGCTCGTCGACCTCGGCAAGAAGCGGGACGTGCTGCTTGGCGCCCTCTCGCTCGGCATGCGGCAGCGGCTCGGTTTGGCCCGGGTGCTCGTGCACGACCCTGACGTCCTCCTCCTCGACGAGCCCGGGACCGGTCTCGATCCGAGGGCTCGAGTCGAGATCCGAGAGGTCCTTCGCGAGTTGACCTCCCTGGACAAAACGATCCTGATCTCCTCCCACATTTTGGGCGAATTGGACGAGCTCTGCACCTCGGTCGGGATTCTTGAGCGGGGGAAGGTCGTGTTCGCAGGCACGATCGAAGACGCCAAGGCCCGGGCGCACGGCGGCGGGATCGAGGTGCGCGTTGGCGGCGGGCATGCGGAAGTCGCGCTCGGTCTCTTGACGAGCTACGAGGGCGTGCAGCTCGTTGAACTCGAGCCGAACGGGTTGCTGATCGTGGGCCTCGAACCGGGTCGAAGCCCGAGTCTGATCGCGAGCCGCCTGATCAACAGCGGCCTCGATTTGACCCTTCTCCGGCCCCGAGAGGTGGCCCTCGAGGACGCTTTCCTGAGCCTGACCGACGGAGACATGGGGTGATCCCGCGCGGGATTGGACTCCTCTTGCGGCGCGAGCTTGCGCGCCTAGACCGGGCGCCGGGCCGACGCCGAATCGTGCGCGGAGTCTCGCTTTGTGGACTGGCGTTCGTGTTCATGGTCGCTCAGAGCGGCGGTCCGACGGCGCCCTTCTTCGCCTTGGCTTGGTCGCAGCTGATCCTGCTCTCGTTCCTCCAGCCCGTCCGGGCGGCGGGGATCTTCGTCGAAGGTCGCTTGGACGGGACCCTCTCGCTCTTGGCGTTGACGCCTCTCCGACCCTGGGCGGTCGCGTTTGGGACCTGCCTGGCTGCGCTCGCGCTGGCGGCCGAGGGGATCTTGGTCTCGCTCCCCCTGTTTGCGATCGCGGCGGTCTATGCGGACCTGGCTGCGTTCGACATTCTGCGCGTCGCGCTCACGATCCTCTCGGCTGCGTTCTTAGCGACGACGATCGGCGCTGCGGTCGGCGCCAAAGGCGGCGGCCGTCAGGCTGTCAGCTCGGGCTTCATGCGAGCCCTCGTGTGGGTGTTCTTGTGGTTCGTGCTCACCGGCGTCGCCTTCCAGGCTCTCGAAGGAGTCTCCGATCCCGCGCTCCAGCCGTACGCCCAGGCGGTGGGGCGCTCGATCTTCCTCCCAATCGGTCTGCTGCTCGGGTATCCCGAGGGGATCTACGCTCCCCTCGTCGCGTTCGGGCTCGGGTTCTTGACCCTGGGCCTCGCCAGCGTGCGGACCGCGCGCGCGATTCGAGTGGAAGAGGAGAGCCGGGTAGCCCGCAGCGGTTGGCGGGGCTGGTTCCCTGCGTCTTGGTTCTCCGAGCCAGAGGTCGCCGCAGGGGCGGCGCCTGCGGGCAGGAGCGACAAGAAGCGGCCCCCCGTCCCCGACGTCCGCGCGGTCGCTTGGCGCGAAGCTCGCCGGCAGAGCGGGGGCGGCTGCGTTCGACCCGGGTTCGTAGCGATCCTGGCGGTGTTGTTCCTGTTCGGCTCGGGGATCGCGTCGGGGATCTCGAGCAAGAGCTACGACATGGCGGTCTACTGCGCCATGATGCTGGGCAGCATGCTCTGGTTGCTCTTGGTCGCGTGGGGGCTTATGGGTGGGGCCCGCGCCTACGTGGAGGATCGGGAGGACGGGACGCTCGAGCTCCTGCTCGCGACGCCGCTCTACGACCCTTGGACCCTCGTCAAGGAGAAGCTGCGGGGGGCTCTCGAGCGCGGGCGCTGGGGGATCGCGGCGGGTTGCCTGGTTCACCTGAGCGGGATCGTGGGGCTGGCCGTCCACCAGGAGATGGACGTGATCTCGATGTTGATGAGCATGGCCTCGATCGTGACGCTCTGGGTCGCGGGCGCTTGGGTCAGCTTGGCCGTCGGTCAGACCTACTCGTTGAAGGCGCCCAGCGCTGCGCGGGCCCAGACCTGGGCCGCAGCGACGGCCGGGACGGTGTTCTTTCTTGGTCTGTTCTCGACCTGCTTCGTGTCTGCGATTTGGATCCTGCCCAACATGGACGCGGCTCCCTGGATCGCCGGCGCGATCCACTTCGGCCTGGCTTTGTTCCTGGGCGTGATCGCGTTGGCCTTCAGCCACAGCCTGCGGGAGAACTTGACCTGGCGCGGGGTCGATTAGCGCCGCCCATCACAAGTTGCGGTACACCCCATTGCTTTCGTAGGGGAGGGGTTACAGCTCCTGACGTTGACAAGCCTAATCCCAGAGGCCGTCTGTCTCTCCCGGACAGGCGGGCGGGGGTAAACCCCGCACCCTACAGATCGCGAGAGGGCCCTCCGCAAGGCACCCTATTGGA
>JAESQQ010000151.1 GCA_016765095.1 Planctomycetota bacterium
GGCGGGGTTTACCCCCGCCTGGACTCGAGGCCTCCCAAGAGCCTCCCCGGCTTCCATCCGCTCGTCGCGTCTTTGTGCCTTGCGTTGATCTCCTCCCTTCTTCCGCTCCTCCCTCGTTATCCCTCTCGCCCGCGCCACCGAATCCAAGCGCCTTCGCTCTAGTGCCCGACCTCCGCGGCCCTCGGCGAGTCTCTGCCATCTCTGCGTTGAACTGCCGGTTTCGCGACAGCCTCCCGGGCACGAGTCGGGTAGACGGCTGGAACGGCGGGCCTTCGGCCCGCCTACGCACTTCTCGAACAGAGCCTAGGCCTCGCTACTCTTTGCCGGCCTGCTCCTCTTGGAAGGTCTTGAGCTGGCTCGCCGAGATCCGGCGCACGACGTGGCGGACGGCCATGGAGGGGAGGACGCTAACGAAGCGTCCGAAGGCTTGGCGCGACCAGGCGGGGAAGCTGAACTGATCGACGTGGCGCACGATCAAGCCGTCGCGGAACTCGAACCGGGCCTCGATCACGTTGTGGATCTTGTTCCCGAACAGCTCGTAGTCGGCCTCCCAGTGGGCGACCCCGTAGCGACCGTCAGCCCGGATCCCGCTGAACACGACTTTGGGCTTGGACGCACAGAGCATCTTCCACATGTCCCCTGCGGACTCGCCGCGGAGGTTTGGGAACACGGGATCGGTGAAATGAACGTCGGGCGTGTAGCAGCTCGCCATGGTGTCGCCATCTGAGGCCACGAACGCCGAGTAGAAGCGGCGAATCAGGGCCTCGTTGGCGAGGTTCCGATTCCCGAGGACCGCGAGCCCCTCGAGCTTGATCGAGCGATACCTCGAGGCCAAGCGGAGCGTGACCAGCGGCCCCTCGCGACGCAGTTGGGCGTTCCAGCGATCGGTCCGAAAACCGGGGCTCAAAGCCCCCGAGATCCCTCGGTTGGAGCGCAGGGTCCCCACGAGGCTCGATCCACGAGGCTTGAGCTCACCTGCCAGTTGGAGCGAAGAATGACCCACGACCACGCTGATCGTGACCGACTCGCCCTGGAGGAGCAGGGTGGCCTCGATCGGTTGACCCCGGCTCTCGCCCGAGAGCTCGAAGCGGTCCTGGGCGAGGACTGGAACCCCAACGAGGAGGAGGAGCAGGGGAGCGGCTGCGAGGAGCGAGGTCTTCATGCTGAGACCAGCGCACCCGCTGAGCCATGCCCTAAGTCCATATGTGTGGGGTCGCCCGTCCCAGTTGCGGCCCAGCAACCGATCGCGGGCGAGGCTCACAAGTGGGTCGAATGCCCTCGTCGCCAATGGCTACCCCCCAGTCCTTCGACCTCCACTCGCTCTCTAGGGTGTTCCCGATGATCGTGCGTTTCCCCGCTGTGCTCTTCGCCCTCCTGATCACCTCCAGCGCAGCCCTCGCTTGGGGTGACGAGGCCTTCGAAGCCGTGGCCGTGTTCCTAAACAGCTAGCCCTACGCGAGCACTACGGCCACGCGGATGCAGACGACGACGAGCGTCAGGATGGCCGCGATGTTGCGGACCAACAGTTGACGCTCCTCCTTCGATTCTTCTTCCGACTCGACCCAGGACATGCAGTGCTTACAGCGGGGGGCGGTGAGGAGGATGGATTTTCCGCACTTGAGGCAGGGCGTGCGGTGCGCGTCGCCTTTCACCCGCTCCTCGCTCGTGCGTGGAGTTGACGAGGTGCTGGGCGCACGCACGCGGGAGCCAGGAACGCGCACGACCGCCCTGCAGGTGTGGCACTGAATGCGGCGTCCCACGGTGTACGCGCGGACCTGCAGGCTGGCGCGGCAGTCGGGGCACTGGAACTGGATCTTCTTGCTCAGGGTCTTCATGGGTCCTCTCTCCTGTCTCTACCCCGTTCTTTGCCCCCTCAACGGCTGCGTTACAGGAGATCGCCTAAGTCCATTTAAGCCAGTGGATTGCGGGGCCCCGCTCGGAACACCCTCCCAGACTACGGCGAAGGTTCCGCTTCACAGGTGCGGGCCTGGAGGCAATGAGCCCTCGATCAAGCGTCGAGCGCTACCGGGTGCTCCTCGGGCGGGGAGCAAGCCTTGCGCGGCTAAGCTCGACGGTCGGCTTCCCAGTCGCTCCCCTCGACGCGGCCCACCGAGGCCATGAGGACCGTGAAGTGATCTGTGCCGTCGATCCCGAGCAGTTCGTGGGCCTGGGTGTCGTACCAGGCGCCCATGCTGACGCTCCCCAGCCCGAGGCTGGTCGCGGCGAGGTGGAGGTTCTCGGCGGCGTGGCCCACGTCCCACCAGACGTAGCGATAGGCACGCTCGTAGTACTTGCGACGGCAGCGCTCCATGACAGCGGTCCAGAGGAAAGTCACGCCGGCTTTGCGAACGTGCTCTTGGTCGAGGGCGATCTCGCAGGCGGTGTCTGAGAGGTCCCCCAACTGGAGGGCCTCGAGCGCCCAGCCTTTGACGTCGAGGTGATAGAGCCCCGCCTCGAGGCCCTCGACTCGCTGCACGAACAGGAAAGTCTCGATCGGGAACAGCGCGCCCGAGCTGGGAGCCGTGCGGAGTTGGTAGTCGCCCTTGTCGCCGGTGATCCCCTGGCTGCTCCAGAGGAGGAGGTTCAACTCGGTCAGGGTCAGGGGCTCTGGCAGGTAGTTGCGCTTGCTCCGGCGCGCGGCGAGGACCTCCCAAAGCGAGGGGCTCTCGGCCGGCGGCTCGGGTGGCCCTAGCTCGTGGCGAGCCAACGCTTCTGGGTAGCTCAGATAAGTCTCGGGGCGGGTCTTGGGGTCGTAGTCCCGGTCCTCCCAGATCGCGTCGAGCGTCGCGCGGTCGTAGGAGCTCACCGAGAGGTAGTCCGCGCAGATCTGGCGCCAATCGTTGGGGTCAACCATGGCGAAATCCTACGGGAAGTGCGGCCAGAGAGCGGTCGCGCGGCTGCCCGACGTCGGGCATGCTGTGCCCCAAGAGAGGTCGCTATGAAAGACGAGAACCCCTACACCCCCCCCAAGGCTGAGGTCGAAGGCGGCAGCCCCCAAGGCAAGGGCGGCGCCCGAAAGAGCCTCGAGTATCCCCTTGAGGTGCAGTTCAAGATCGAACGAGTCGGCAAGATCGACCCAGACGACGAAGATCTCTGCCTGATGGGAATCGTGGTGATGCTCCTGCTCGAGCGCTCGCGCGGCTAGCAGTTTGGCGGGCGGGCTCGAGGACACGATCGTCGCCCTCAGCTCCCCGCCGGGCGCGAGCGCCTGCGCTGTGGTCCGCCTGGCCGGCCCAGCAGCGTGGACGCTGGCTCACGGCTTGTTCGATCCCTTCCCTGCGCGACCTCGGCGCATGCGGCGGGGCTCGCTTCGCCTCCCTGGCTGGCCGCCGGCGCCCGCAGCCTGCCTCGGGTTCCGGGGCCCGGCCAGCTACACCGGCCAAGACCTCGTCGAGCTCTGGGTCCCCGGCTCGCCGCCCCTGATCGAGGCGCTCCTCCAGACCCTCCAGGAAGCGGGCGCTCGCCTCGCGGATCGGGGTGAGTTCACGCGACGAGCGTTCCACGCAGGCCGCGTCGACCTCGTGCAAGTCGAGGCCGTCTTGGCCCTGACTGCGGCGGCCACCGCTGAGGAGGCCCGGGGAGCCGTCCGGGCCCTCGAAGGCGGCGTCGGTCGACGGATCGAGGCTGGCAAGCAAACCCTCCTCGACGTGTTGGCCCACGTCGAGGCCGCGATCGACTTCTCCGAGGACGAGCTCGACTTGACCGCCGAGGAGACCCTCGCGCAGCACCTCGAGACTGTCGCGATCAGCCTGGCCGAGCTCCGCCGAGAAGCCACCGGACGGACTCCCCGGGCGCACCTCCCCCGGGTCGTTCTCCGCGGGCCACCCAACGCGGGGAAGTCGACCCTGTTCAATCGGCTGACCGCGGCCCGGGCCCTCGTCTCGACCCAGGCCGGCACGACCCGTGACGTCCTCGAACGACGCTGGGCCTTGCCCAGCGGCCGAGCCGTCCTGTTGGTCGACACCGCAGGCACCGGCGGGGAGATCCTCCCCTCGTCCCTCGAGGCGGAGGCAGGCCAAGAGGCCGAAGCCAGCGCGGCCGGCGCGGACCTCGTGCTCTGGGTCTCCGTCGAGGCCGAGCCCCCTCCCGAGAGCGGAGCTCCTCAGCTTTGGATCTCGAGTCAGCGGGATCGAAGCGAGGTCCCGCCCCTCCCTGACACAGCACTCGGGATCAGCGCCGAGAGCGGAGCGGGCCTCTCCGACCTCGCCGAAGCCGTCGAGGGCA
>JAESQQ010000152.1 GCA_016765095.1 Planctomycetota bacterium
AGCGGCGCTCGCCCGCGCGCTCCGAACGGCCCGCCGCCGCGGCGTCCTGGCGCCCCATCCTCGGGACGCACTACTTCACCTTCGATCGCATTCACCGCGAGGGCGGCAAGGAGGTCGCGACCCACGAAATGCTCATGACCTACACGCTCTCGATCGGCAAGGGGCCCCGCAACCAGGAGACGTTCCGGGTCGCGGTCGACGTCAGCCCGCGCGGGACCCCGCACGGGATCGAGTTCGAATACGCGGTCGGGCTCGACGACGGTCAGTTCCGCTGGCTGACCAACTCGGACGGGCGCTTCGCTCCCGAGGGGAGTCGACTCAAGACCGCGAACGGACCGAGGACGATTAACCCCAAGCTCCTCCTCCCCAAGGTCGTGGGTGTGTTCCTTGCGCCCCAGCTCGGCCTCGCCGTGCCCGGTGAGTTGCCCCACGCGCTGCGGCTCGTCGACCTGACGCCCTTCGCGACCCTCAGCCGCCCGCTCCTCCTCCGGCCCGCCCGCGCCGGCGAGCCCGACTTCGCCAAGGAGTTCGAAACCTGGGTCACCGAAGAGGGCCAAGCCCGCCCGACGACCCGCGTTCGGGCGGCCCGCGCGGGCCCCTTCAAGGGGAAGCTGATCCAGATCCGAACTCGCTCCTACTTCCCCGGCCGAGGCGACGTGAGGCAGATCAAGGACTGCAATCGCCTCACCCAAGAGGCCTATCGAGCTCGCTGGATCGCCTGGTTTGGAGACCGAAAGTGATCGCGTTCTGCCCCACCTGCGGGGCCAAATGCGAGCAGCGAGTCCCAGATCGCGACGATCACATGCGCGCGGTCTGCACCGCCTGCGAGCGAGTTCACTACGAGAACCCCAAGATCGTGGTCGGCTCCGTCGCGACTTACGAGGGGCGAGTCCTGCTCTGCAAGCGAGCGATCGAGCCCCGACTGGGGTTTTGGACCATGCCGGCGGGGTTCATGGAGAACGGCGAGACCACCGCAGAAGGGGCCCGGCGGGAGGCCCGCGAGGAGGCTGGCGTCGAGATCGAAGTCGGCACGCTCCTAGGCGTCTACGAGCTAACGCACGTCCGCCAAGTGATGCTCGTCTATCGAGCCACGCTCCCTGGGCCCGAGTTGAACCCAGGCGTGGAGAGCCTTGAGGCCCGACTCTTCGAGCCAAGCGAGATCCCTTGGGACGAGCTAGCGTTCCCGACGGTCAAGTGGTCACTGCAGTACCACGCCCAGGTCGGGTCAGCCGAGACTTATCCTGTGCACAGCAACCCCGGCGACGAGCGGCTCCCCTCGAGCGCTCCCGAAGGCAGCTCCTCATGATTCGCGACTCCGCGTTCACGCTCTGCGTGGCCCTCGCCCTCGTGGCTCCGGCCTGCGCCTCCCCCCGACCCGAGGATCCGGCCGCGACGCACCCGATCCCGAGATTCGAAATCCCGCCCGCGAAGAAGGACGTGACCTACGTGCGAACGCTGGTCTTTGGAGACTGGGGATCTGGAACCAAGAGCCAAAAGCAAACCGCCGCCGCAATGGTGCTCCGAATCAAACGCTCCGACGGCCCCCCCAACTTCGTATTGACCACTGGCGACAACTTCTACCCGAGCGGCGCCAAGAGCGCCGACGATCCGATCTGGAAGGCCTACTACGAGAAGATCTACGCGGCGAAGGAGTTCGACGTCCCCTGGCGGCCGACGCTCGGCAACCACGACTACAAAGGCTCGATCCAAGGCCAGATCGACTACAGCAAGAAGAACAAGCGCTGGGATCTGCCGGCCCGCTACTACTCGTTTAGCGAGAAGCTCGACGGAGGACACACGGTCGAGTTCTTCGCGATCGACACGACGCCCCTGGGCTGGCGCAAGGAAGACACCAAGCAGCTGGCCTGGCTCGTGAGCGCGCTGGCGAAGAGCAAGGCGCGCTGGAAAGTCGTGTTCGGACACAACCCCATGTATAGCCACAGCAAGCGGCCTTACAACAGGACCCTGATCCGTCGCCTCGGACCGATCTTCAAGAGGCACAAGGTGGACCTCTACCTCGCTGGTCACGACCATGTCCTCGAGCTGACCAAGCCAATCGAGGGCGTTCACTACGTCGTGAGCGGCGCAGGGGGGGGGCCCATGAAGGCCTACCCTGCCTACTGGACGGACAAGAGTTACTACGCCGCGACGCGGGGTGGATTCGCCTGGCTGCGAATCAGCAAGGACGAGCTCGTGATCGAGTTTTGCCGCATGAAAGGTGAAACCCAGTTCGCGCACGTGCTGATCAAAGGGCGCTCGGGAGCCTTCTAGGGAGATCGTGTCGAACAGGTCGGGTCCGCTCTCAGTCCTTCTCCTCGCCTCGCTCTGCGGCTGCGCGTCCGAGCCAGGTTCGGCGCCCCTGCCCAGCCAGCCAGTCAGCCGGACCCCGCGGACCGAGCCTTGGGTCCTCTCAAACGAGAGCCGGCGCGCGTTCCTGCGCCACTACGCACCGGTGATCTTCAAGCAAGCAGACGAGCGCGCCCCAAAGCACGCGGGGCACGACTGGATCACGAACTTCTTCTTCGACGGCGATCGGAATCTCGCCAACAACAAGAAGAGCTGGAGCCGTGACCTCGTTCGCTGGATCGCGGGAGACCCAAAGACTGCGAGCTGGAGCCTGCGACCGACGCTCTACACCGCCCTGATCGAGTTCGGGAGCCCCGACGAGAAGAGCCTCGTGCTCCTCTATCACGTCTATCACACCAAACAGCGCGGCTCGATCCACGACTGGGAGCGAGTCGAGCTTCGCCTCGACGGCGTCCAACCCACCCCCGGCCACGGGGAGCGCGTCGCCTACGCCGTCGTGACGGAGCACTCCACACACCACCCCGCAGCCACAGAGACCTTGGCTGTGCCCGGGCCCCTTTGGCTCTGGCAGGCCCCGTGGTCTGGCAAGACCGGGCCGCGCAAGGCCGAGCTGCGCTACGTGCGGCGCACCCGGGGGCCAGCGAAAGCCAGAGAGCACACGCCTCGGAGGGATTTCTTCAGCCCCGGCGCCAAGCAAGAGGCCCGAGTCGAGGTCGAGGAGCTCGGCCCGAGGCCCGTCCACTACGTGTTCAGCCTCGGCGGAAGGCGCGGATTCCCCTCGCTCGCGGCCCTCACGAACCGAACCGGGGAGAGCCTCACGGCGGGCACCGACCAACCGGTGCCGCTCCGGGCGGTCAAGTTCATCGAATACGAACTCCAGGACCTCGCCGACGTCCTCCCAACCCACCTCGATCCTGTCTCCTGGAAGGGCGAGCTCCAGATCTCACTCAGCTCAGCCGTCTTGAACGAGGACGGCAGCCAAGCGATCCCCCCCGGCCCGACGCGCTTCCTGTTTCGCGCGCGAGACGAGCAAGACGAGGACGAGAAGCGCAAGGGCTACCCTCGCAAGCACTGGTTCTGGGGGACCTACGACCTGGGCGGTGCTGGGTGGACGAGCGAGTGGATCAAGTCTGTGGGCGAGCCCCTCCCCCAGCACGACTACTTCGCCCACACCGGCCTGCCAGGCAGAGCTGGTGTGTGGCTCCGAGACCGGGAAGGCTGGTGGCGTGCGGAGCGCGGTGGGTTCGACGGGCGCTGGGTCGCGCTCTTCGCCGACTGACCTACATCAAGTCTTCGCTGGCTATGTCTTCGCTCACCGCCTCGGGGTTGACCCGAGCCAACCCGGCGGAGATCTCCTCCGACGAGGTGTAGCGCCGCGCGAGGTCGAAGGTCACGTAGTGCGCCTGGTTGTGCTGGCTGTCGAGGATCAAGTGGCGCCGGTTGGGGATCCGCCAGCCCTTGTTGGTCGGCGTGTGCCCGCAGACGAACACGTCGCACTCCATTTGGTCGGCGAAAGCGTCTGCGGTCTCAGGAGCGTAGTCACGGCCGTTGACGAGGGCGTTGATCGCGCGCTGCTTCCTGAGCGGCTTCTCAGCCGCCTCCTCGGCGAGGAAGGTCTGACTGAGCGAGGGGACGTAGGCCCGTTTGGGGGTGCTGTGGGCCATGAACACCCCCGCTGCGGGAGCGATCAACGCAGCAGGCATCGCCTCAATGAACTTGCGGTATTCGAGGAGCACGGCCTCGTAGCGATCGCGATACATGTAGGCCATGCCGCGGAACAGGTAGCGGTTGAGGTATTTGCCGCCCTTGACCAGTTCGCGGTCTATGTGCACAGCGAGGTCGTGGTTCCCAAGCAGATAGTAGACCCGACCTGGATAGCGAGCCTGGAGCCGAACCGCCTCCATGATCGCGACGAAGCTCAGGTCGCGGTTGTCAGCGGTGATCAGGCGCGAGTGCACGATCTCCTGGATCACCAAGATCCGATCCGGATTGTTGTCTAGGTCCGCAAGGGACACAAACCGATTCAGGTTGTCGAGGTTCCCGTGCAGATCCCCCGTCAACCAGAGATCGCCGGTCTCGGGGAGCAGGACCGAGCGCCCGCGAATCTTGTCGTCGGTAGCCCGAGCCTTGCCCGCGCTCCGAATCAACTCGATCGCCTCGTCGGCCTCGCTGGCCTCGAGGCGGGCGCTGCTCGCCTTGCGGGCCAGGCGACGGATCTGTTCGAGGGGCTCGCCCCCGTCGTAGTCGACATTGCTGGCTGCGCTGAGCGCAGCAGACGCCTGATCGCCGCCGTGAGCGAGGTTGTAGCTGCGAGCGATCTCGAGGGCCTTGTCGAACCGCGCGCGTCGGATCAACTCGAGGAACAACCCCGTCGCCGCCTCGGTCACGTTGTCGTCGCTGAGCTTGAAATCCTTGGCGCACTTGAGCGCGAGGTCGGGCCGGCCGCCCTCCATTTCAGCGCGAAAAGCGCGCGAACCCACCTCGCGGGCCTGGGCCTTGCCCATCCGCATTTGCTTGACGATTCGCTTGGCCTTTTGGTACTCGCTCACCGGTGTTCACTCTACACCGACGGGGGGGGAGCGCCCGCCGTGGTGCGTTCTCAGCGGAAGTCAGCCAAGCCGGCTTTGGTCCCATAGGCCTTCGCGTAAGCCTCCAGGTAGCTCTCAGGGATCGGAAGCGCGGGGTCAAGGGTTCTGGCCGTCTTCCAATGCCGGAGGCACTCCTCGCGGCCTTCGCCCCGCCGAACCAATGAGTATCCGCGCAGCTGGCTGAGCTCGGCCGAGTCAGCCGACTGGATCGCCGCCAGGCGCTCGACGAAAAAGGCCCGCTGGTGGTCCTGTTCGCTCTCCGCCAGGACCGCGAGGGCGAGGAGATCCGCTGGGCGTCCGACCAACTCCAGCTGAGTCTTGGCCGCGCTCCCGGCCGAGAACATGGAGCCCTCCTGCTCCCGCCCAGCGCTGAGCGCGCCGCGCAGCGCCAAGACCCGATAGTCGCTCGCGCCGAGGAGAGCGTAGGCCAAGCGCTGGCTCTTGGCGGCGCCCTCGAACTTGGCGAGGGCTATCTCGGCCAAGCCCGCCAGGGCGAACCCCCGTCCGTCCGTGTGCACCGCGGCGACGTCTGCGGCCTTCGTCCGAGCGGTCTCGAAGTCTCGCTCCAAGAAGGCGACGGTCGCGTCCGCCAAGGCCCCCTCGAGCGTCTCCGGCTCCGCCTTCGCCAAGGCCTGGAAGGCGACCAGCGCCTCGCCCGAGCGCCCTCGCAGCCAAATCACCTCGGCCTGAGCGAACCGGGCGCGGCGCCCCTTAAGGCCATAGGCAGCGGGGTTCTTCTCGAGGCGATCCTCGACTGCCTCCAAGGCCTGACCGCGACCGATCGCGATCCGGATCCACGTTGCTCTGGCGAGGTCCTTCGAAGCGGCGCTGTCGAGCGCCCGCCTGAGATAGAACAAGACGTCGCGCCAGGACTTTCCTTCTGCCGCAAGTCGCCGCGCAGCAGCAACGTCGCTCACGCCCTGTGAGGCGTCTGGCGGAGCCTGGTAGAGCTTGGCGGCCTCTTTCGGGAGCGGCCCCAAAGGCCTGACGTCATTCCACGGGCCCTGCGCCTGCGCCTCGGAGAGTTCTCGAAGCATCTCGAGGGCCTCGCGCATCTCCTCAGGCCCGGGCGCTTCGCTAGGGATGATCACCATTGCTGGCGCTACGTCCCCGACCGCAGTCCGGTAGGCCGCGCGAACGCTGTCTGCAGCTTCGGCTGGGAGGGCCGCCTCGGCGCGGCTCTGGGAAGCCCGGTGCGCTCGGCGCCAATCTTGGCCGGCCCCGGCAGCCTTGTTCAGGTTGTGACGAGCGACACCTCGCAGCACGAGCGCGTCGACCTGGGCCGCGGGTAGCTCTTCGTCGGACCGTGCGGGAGGGATCAATTCGTCTAGAAAGGCCTCGGCCTCCTCCGAGCGATCCGCCCGGAGGAGGGTCTCCGCTCGGCGCTTGTCCAAGGCCGCGTCGAGGTCGAGTTCGAGGAGCTTGGCGGCCCCCTCGTAGGCCGCGAGCGCCAGCTTGAGTTCGCCGCGCTTGAGGTGGAGGTCCCCTTGGAGTCGGAGCGCTGGGGGGGTCGGCCCCCAAGCCTCGAGGAACCCACTCAGGGCTGCCTTGGCTCGAGTCGAGTCCCCCGCTTCGTGGAGCGTCTGGGCCAGCTCGAGCCGGGCACCGGGTATGTGCCCCTGCGCCTCCTCGATCAGCGCCAGGGCCGCCTCCACGTTCCCCTCCTCCCGCGCCGCGCTCGCCTTCGCGAGGGAAGCCTCGGGGCCTTGCTGGGTGGCCAGCGAGGCAATCAGGAGCGCTGCTTTCTCCGCCTCGCCACGTTGGCGATGCGCGAGGGTGCGAAGCCAGAGCGCGCGTCGACTCCGCTTCTTGTCGAGCAAGGAGAGCGCAGCCCGGCTCAACCCGCGGGCCAAGCGAAGGCGAGCCTCGGTCAAGTCGAGTCGCGATTGATAGGCGATCCAACCCTTCGGCCTCCGGGCGCGTTTGAGGATCACGTTCAAGTCCCGCCAGGGGGCCCCGCGGTTGGCTGCTTTTCCGAGCTCTACCAGAGCGACGAGGGCGTCCACCCGATCCGCCTCAGCAGCTGAAGCTCGGGCGCGAACGGCCGCTAGGTCCCGAGTTCCAGCCCAGGTCGCGGGGTCGGCCAAGACTTGGGTCCAGTCCACGGCGCCCGCCCCGGGCGTCGGCGCCACCGCGAGGGAGGAAGCGGGGCTTAGACCCACTTGGGCAGTCGAAGGCCCAGCCCCCTCCATTGAGCGAGCTTGGCGAAACACGAGCGCCGCCGCGAGAAACACAACAGCGCCAATCAAGACTGCCCCGGCCAGGAGCCGATTGCGCTGAGGCGCGAGCCGACTCCCGGCGAGGAGGGCCTCGAGATCGCTCGCCATGGCGCGCGCGTCGGAGTAGCGGTCGTCCGCGTTGGTCGCCATCGCCTTTTGAGCGACGTGGTCGAGGCCGGCAGGGAGGTCCGAGACGATCGCACGAGGCGCCGGAGGCGATCCGTCCAACACGACCTCCATCAGCTCCCGAGCCGACTTCGCGACGAAGGGTCGCTCTCCGGTCGAGGTCTCATAGAGAATCACGCCGAGCGCATAGATATCGGCCCGGTGATCCAAGTCAGACTCGCCCAGGAACTGCTCTGGAGACATGTAGTAGGGGGTCCCCAGCCAATCTCCAGTCTCTGTCATTCGCTGCGCCAAGGTCCGATCACGGGCCAATCCGAAATCCGTCACACGCGGACGATTCAGCTCTGAGTCGAGGATCACGTTGCCGGGCTTGAGGTCACGGTGAATGACCGAGCGTTCATGGCAGTGCGCCAGCGTCAGCGCTAGCTGGCGGCAGATCTCGACGGCCTCGCGCCAGGGAAGGCGCCCGCGCTCATGAATGACTTCTTTGAGGGTCGGTCCAGGGGCGTACTCCATAGCGTAGAAGAGCCAGTCTTGGACTCGGCCCACGTCGAAGACCGGGATCACGCCCGGGTCGCGGAGTTTGCTCCCGATCGCCGCCTCGAGCTCGAAGCGCGCGACCGTCTCGGCGTCGGGGATCGTGTCCTCGAGCAGGACCTTGAGCGCGTAGTCGCGCTCCAACCCGGGACGACGAGCGAGGAACACGACGCCGTTCGCGCCACGCCCCAGCTCGCGTTCGAGTCGGTACTGGCCGAGGGTCTGACCCGCCTGGAGCTCCCCGCGAAACCGAGTCGACCCGAAGGCGGTCTGGAGAAAGTCACCGTCTGGGGGCCGGTAGGTTGCGGAGCCCGGAGGAGCCGGAAAGGAACCCGAGCCTCCGCTCTCCGTGGGGGCGACAGCCGAGGGCACCAACGCGCCTCCACAACTGCAGGCGAAGCTCGCCAGTCGCGCTAAGCCCTCGAAGCTGGTCCGCCACCCGCAGCCCTGGCACTGAAACGACATCGGCACCAGCTCCCGAAGAAGGCCGGTCGCTTCGAGAGGCTTGAGGTAACCCCCATCGACGAGGCGCTGAACCCCGCTCGTCTGCGACACCGGCGCGTCTCGCAAGTGGAGAAGGACGTCTGGAGCGATCGCCCCGCGATCGATCGCCAACCTCAGGAATGCCTCGTCTTGAGCGCTCAGCACGGTGTCAATCTACCGCCCGGAGGGCTCGGGTCGGCACGCGATCCAGTCTGCTTGAGACCCGTCTCGTGCCTAACGCTTGAAGCGCTTGGAGCGTTGCTTCTTCGCCATCTCCTGGAGCTTGCTCGTATCGACTTTTTTCTTGGTCGATTTCTTCCCAGAAGCCTTGCCTCCAAGGCCCTTGCTCTTCTTGGTGACCTTGGTCTTTCCGCTCTCGCCAGCCTTCTTGGTCGTCTTCTTCTTGCCTGCGACAGGACGCTTACGGGGACGAGCCGGCTCCTTCTTGCGACCTCCGAAGAGCCGTCCGAAGAAGCCCTTCTTTCCATCGGCGCCTTCGGCCTCGTTGCGACCACTCCCGCCCCGATCGTCGCCTTCGTCGTCGTCGCCGTCGTCGTCGTCGCCGTCGTCGTCGTCCCTCGCCTTTCGCTTCCCGCTCTTGCTCTTGCCTCGCTTGCTGACGGGAGCTTCTTCGCTCTCGTCGTCGAGATCGTCCTCATCGTCGTCGAGGTCCTCGTCGCTGTCCTCGAGATCCTCGTCGTCGTCGAGGTCCTCATCGTCCTCGTCGCTGTCCTCGAGATCCTCGTCGTCGTCGAGGTCCTCGTCGCTGTCCTCGAGATCCTCGTCGTCGAGATCCTCGTCGTCGAGATCCTCGTCGCTGTCGACCTTGTCCTTGTCCTTGCTCCTGCTCTTGCTCTTGCCCCGCCTGCTGACAGGGGCTTCTTCGCTCTCGTCGTCGAGATCGTCCTCGTCGAGATCCTCGTCGTCGTCGTCGTCGTCCTGTTCGGCGGGCGCACTACGGCCGCGTTTGTTCTTGCCCCGCTTGCTGACAGGAGCTTCTTCGCTCTCGTCGGCGTCCTCGAACTCCTCAAGGTCGTCGTCGTCGTCGTCGTCGTCTGTGTCTAGTTCGAAGCTCTCGTCGTCCTCGGGAGGCGCCGAGGTCTTCGACTTTCGACCGCGACGCGAGTTCTTTTTCGGCTCCTCGTCTAGGTCGAGGTCCTCGTCTAAGTCGAAATCCCCGTCCAGGTCGAGATCCCCAAGGCCGCTCCCATTGGCGAGATCGGCGAGGTCGTCTTCTTCGTCTGGGGGCGTGCGGCGCCGACGGCGACTGCTCCGCTTGGAAGCTTCTTCCTCCTCCTCTTGGTCGTCGTCGAGGCCAAGGTCATCGTCGAGGTCGAGGTCACCGTCGAGGTCGAGGTCACCGTCGAGGTCGAGGTCACCGTCGAGGTCGAGGTCACCATCGAGGCCTTCCCCGTCCTCAAGGGCTAGTTCCTCGTCGCTCGGCTCGGCCTCCCCACCCTCGGGAGCGGGTCGCGCGTCGAGTTCCTCGCCCTCGTCGAGTTCGCCCAGATCGTCAATGTCGCCGAGCTCGTCGAGGTCAGCTATGTCAGCGATCCCTGAGAGCTCTTCGAGCTCCTCAAGCGACTGCGGATCGTCGGGGTCGAATCCGTCCTCGACTTCGTTGTGCGAGAGCTCGTCAAGGCTCCCGAGGTCCTCAAGGTCCTCCGACATTTCCTTGGCGGCCTCGGTTGTCCCCTCGCCCGAGTCACTCTTGGGGCGCTTCTTGCGGCGCCGGGCTCGGATCCCCTCGATCGCGCGCAGGATCGCGCGGTCCTCCCGCGAGTTTATGTAGCCCTTCTCAAGCAGGATCTTGTTGACCCGCACCAGCGTGCGTTTCTTGATGTGGATCCGCTTCTGCTCTCGCAGAGCCTCCTCGACCCACTTCGGTTCGCAGATGTCGCTTTGAGTCGCGATCTTCCCGTAGAACCGATCCGCCTTGCGGACTAGGTAGTAGATGATCGCGTAGCGAAGCCCTTTGAGCTGCTTGCCCCGCAGGATCCCCATATCGAGGAGTACACGCTCAAGCGACTCCTTCTTTCCGTCGGTGTCGAGGATCTCTTGCTGTAACGCAAGCGCATCATCGAGCTTGTCCTCCCCCACCATGTTGTGTTTGAGGACGATCCGCGAAACGATGTCATTGAGCGACTCGACCTGCGGCTGGGCCACACACGCCTCCTTGTTCCTCTAAGCGGACTCTATCGACCCATACCCTGTCAAGCGCCCTGGGGGGCTCGCCGGGCGTTGGGATGAGGCCCTTGTTCGTGGTAGGGCGCTAGAACCGAACCGTAAGCCCGAAGTGATAGAACCACTGGGTAGCTGAATAGAACGTGTTCTTGCCGGTCAGAGATTGCGGTCGGTCGTTCGATCTCGCGCTCCCGTAAAAACCGTGCTCCACCATGGAGTGGATCGTGAACATTCCCATTTGAAGGCTGGCGCCTACGTTCAAGTTGGTGGTGACGAAGGCAGCGTTAGGGGAGTTGTTCGACACGTCCTCGTTGACGGCGATGTCGGAGTAATTGATTCCGAACCTCAACGTGAGGTTGTCCACCACGACGCCGGTTGGAATCTCCTCGAGGTCACGCTGGTAGACGGCGATCGCCGTGTAGAGCGAAAAGGCCCAACGGTTCCGCCAGCGCTGATCCAAGGTCGTGTCGATTCGATTGGACCCGACCACGAAGTTGACGTCTTCGTTGTTTCCGCTCTTGAGGCTCAAGTTGAACCGCCGAAACGCCCGGTGCCATTCGATCCAAGCGATCTCAGCGCCGATCACGACACGATCGACGGGCCACACCACGACGCTCATGCGTATCTGGCGCGGCACGTAGATGCTCCGCATTTCAATGTCGTAGTCGGCGGCGAATCCGTTCGCCCCCCCGTTGGGGAGCGTGCTCAGGAAAATGCTCTGAAGCCCTGGAGCCAAACCGCCGAGGGCCTGCTGGAAGGTCCGGCCGCTGTCGACCAAGCCGTCGCCTGAGAGATTCTCCGGCGCCCAAGATCGAGGGCGATACGAGAGCCCGATCCCGACCCGATTGCCAATCCGAAACGAAGCCGAGAGCGTCGCCGAGAACTGAATGGCCGTCAGGTCGGCCTTGAAGTAAGTCGTCGGGTCAGACGCGTTGTCGTTGCTGAACAGGCTGAGGAAGTCGGCGTAGCTCGGACTGCCTGGGAAGTCAGTCCCGTTGAGTTGAGGCGAACCGTTAAGCGGAGTGCTCCCGCCACCGACGACCGAACGGATCTCCACTTTCCCGTAGATCGCGTGCAGACCGACGCCGAGCGAGAGCCACTCGGTCGGAGTAAAGGCCACCACGAGGGTCGGAGCCACGAACTGAATGCCCGCCCGCTGGGGGATCGTCTCGGGGTAGGTCGTGTAGCGAACCTTGGTCGAGCCGCCGGTCCCCCCGGCCATGTCCACGAAGATCCCAAACCCGAACGTGATCTTCCCCGCGTCGCTGTAGGTATCCCACTCCTCGTCCGAGGAGTCCTCGTTCAAGCGACCCAGCGGGACGACCACGCCGCCATTGGCGCCGAAGGTCGCCCCCTCCTTGCTGAGGTTGTTTCCCGTATCGGTACCCGGCACCGCGTTGCGGAGCTGGGTCTTCGAGGTGAACAGGAACATGTCCAGGTCGATCTCGGTGTCGACGTTCCAGCCGATCGAGCTCGGCATCCGAAACATGCTCCAACCGTCACCGTCGACGGGCAAGTCGACTGGCCCCTTCGACCCGATCGTGCTGAGGAGCGGACCGTTCGCAGCCAGGGCGACACCAGCCAGGGCGAGGAACGCCACGACGAAACACGCAAGGAAAGAACGCTGGGGCATTGAGGAGGCTCCGGGGAAGCCGCCAGGTTCACATCCGCTGCGAGGTCAGGTCAAGGGCCCCCGTCTCGATTGGTTTCTGGGCTGACCCGCGGGAGGGCTTGCGGGCCCTCCCCTCCGCGCTAATCTATGGACTTTCAGCGACCATTCATTGACACAAGGGCGACGTGCCCTTCTGTGAGGCCTCATGGACGACCCGGAACTCAAGCGATTGAGCGAGCACCTGGGAGATAACCTCCGATTCATCCGCCAACGACGGGCGATCACCCAAGGCCAGCTCGCCAAGCTCTGCGACGTCCCGCGCAGCACGATCGCCAATCTGGAAGCGGGCGGGAGCAATCCGACCCTCTCGGTCCTTTCGCGACTCAGCAGCGCGCTCCAGCTCTCGCTCGAGGAGCTCCTCTCGCCGCCTAAGGTCCGCTGCCAGCTCTTCCCGAAAGGCTCGCTCCCGGTCAAGCAGAAGGCGCGAGGCCGAGCGCGTGTGCACAAGCTGCTCCCGCATGCGATTCCGGGCATGGAGATCGATCGATTCGAGCTTGACCCGAGCGCTCGGATCACCGGGGTTCCGCACCGTCCGGGGACCCACGAATACCTCTGCTGCGAGCGAGGTGAGATCAGGATCACCGTCGAGGGAGAGCGCTTTGACCTCCGGCCTGGGGACGTCGCCGCCTTCCCAGGGGACCAAGCCCACGGGTATCACAACCCCGGCCGAGAGGTGGCCGTGGCCTTCAGTGTCGTGACCCTGGCCCCATTGCCCGGCGCGACCCAGGTCTAGGTCTAGGCGTCGGAGCGGCTGCTGTCTGTGTTGTCGCTGGAATCGCCGTCAGCCTGCGCGAGCTAGGCGCTGTGAAGCTCCCAACCCGCGCAGCACCGCTCTAATCTCCTTCGCCATCTTGCCGGCCGACTGGAATCGTCGGTCCGCGTCGTAGCGCATCGCTTTGTGGCAGAGGCTGATCACGTCTTCTGGGATCAGCATCCGGTTCATGGCCGAGCGGTACTCGCGGTCGAAGCGACCTCGCAAGTCCTGCATGCTCTCGGGGCACTTTGGAAAGCGCCGGGTCAAGGCCGTGGCCAAGATCAGCCCCAGCGCGTAGATATCCGCTCGCCCGTCGACCTTGTGGCTGTCGCCCGCGCACTGCTCGGGCGAGCAGTAGCGGAGCGTCCCGACGGCGGTCCCCGAAGCGGTCAACTGCATGTCGACTTCGCCCTTGTCGTGGGCGAGTCCGAAGTCAGCGAGGCGCGGGTTGAGTTTCTTGTCGAGCAAAATGTTGCTCGGTTTCACGTCGCGGTGCACGATCCCGTGCTGGTGAATGTAGTCGAGCGCGCTCCCGAGTCGCTCGGCGACCTTGAGTCCTGTCTGCAGCTCGAGGGGCTTCTTGGCGAGGACCTGGTTCAGGGTCTGGCCGTCGATGTACTCCATTGCGAAGTAGGGTCGGCCTTTGGCCCGGCCGCAGTGCACGACCCGGACCAAATTGGGGTGTTCGAGTCGCTGCAGGATCCGAACTTCGCGCATGAAGCGGGCGACAGCGTTGCGGTGCCGCTCGACGGCCACTCGGCTGAGGTGCTTGACAGCGACCAACTCGTCCCGCTCGACGTCGAGCGCGAGGTGAATGACGCCTGCCGCTCCGCGGCCGAGTTCCTGGAGCAGCTTGAAATGGCGGACGCTGTCGTCGTCGCTCAAGATCGCCTCGTTACCCGTCTCTTCTACCACGGAGACCTTGACGCCGGGAAGCGCGAGCAGAGGAGGAGAGCCCTCTGGAGCACTCGCCCGGGGGTCTTGGTAGCGAGCGGAGAGGGTAGAGTCTCGCGACACTGCCCCCCAGACTGCGGGTCGTTGGGGGTTGACCGGAGGGACCACGGTGGTGGACGCCAACCTGCATACCAACCTGCTCGCGCGCGGCCTGATTCACCAGGTCACTAAGCGCGAGGACCCCTCCTTCGAAGAACTCCTCCAAGGCGGTCCCACCGTCGTCTACGCCGGATTCGACCCCACCGGTGACAGCCTCCACATTGGCCACCTGGTCCCACTCCTCGGCCTGCGCCGCTTTCAGCTCGCCGGGCACAAAGTGATCGCCCTGGCCGGAGGAGCGACCGGGATGGTCGGCGATCCCTCGGGACGGAGCAGTGAGCGCAACCTCCTGACCGCAGAGGTCCTGGAGCACAACAAGGCCGCGATCAAGACCCAGCTCTCGGCCTTCCTCGACTTCGAAGGCGACAACCCTGCGGTGTTGGTCGACAATTTGGATTGGACCGCGGAAGTCAGCCTCCTCGACTTCCTGCGCGACGTCGGCAAGCACGCCCGGGTAAACGTCATGATCAAGCGCGACTCTGTTCGCGACCGCCTGGAGCGTGACGGCGACGGGCTCAGCTTCACCGAGTTCAGCTACAGCCTGCTCCAGGCCAACGACTTCCTCGCCCTGCACCGGAGCCACGCCTGCCAGATTCAAATCGGCGGCAGCGATCAGTGGGGCAACATTACCGCCGGTGTGGATCTCGCTCGCAGGAGCGACGACGCAGTCCTGTTCGGAATGACCGTCCCGCTTTTGACACGGAGCGACGGGAGCAAGTTCGGCAAGACCGCCGGCGGCGAGACCCTCTGGCTCGACCCAGCCCAAACTTCACCCTTCGAGTTCCGTCAATTCTGGGTCAACCAGGCCGACGCCGACATGGGGCGCCTGCTGCGCTTCTTCAGCTTCCAGTCGATGGCTGAGATCGAGGCCCTCGAGGCCCAGGCCGCCGAGGCCCCCCACCTCCGCCTGGCGCAGAAGTCTCTTGCCCGCGAAATGACGACCTTGGTCCATGGCGAGGCGACGGCGGACGAAGTCGAGCGCGCGGCCGCAGTCCTCTTCGATCCCAAGGGAGACCTCCGCGAGGTCCCCGTCGAGATCTTGGCGAATTTCCCCGGCGCCAAGCAAGTGACCCTGAAACGAGCTCGCCTCGAGGCCGGCGTCCCCTGGCTCGACCTGGTGGTCGAAGTGGTCTGGGCAGGCGCAAA
The DNA here is from genome assembly GCA_016765095.1 of Planctomycetota bacterium. Taxonomy (GTDB): domain Bacteria; phylum Planctomycetota; class J058; order J058; family J058; genus NORP233. The sequence goes on from JAESQQ010000152.1 coordinate 15,070, forward strand.
CAAGCGTGGCCAGGCTCGAAAGGACATTCAGAACAACGCCATGGCCCTCAATGGCACCAAGTGGGCCGACCCCGAGGCGAGCGTCACGGCGAGCGAGCTCCTCCACGATCGGTTCCTCGTCATCCGCAAGGGCAAGAAGAACCAGTTCCTGGTCGAGGTCGCCTAGCCATGGCCAAGAAGGGCAAGAGCAAGAAGGAACTCGACGACCCGACGTTCAAGTCCATAGCCAAGAACCGGCGCGCGTACCACGACTACGAAGTCCTCGACACCTTCGAGGCTGGGCTGGTCCTCCTCGGAACCGAGGTCAAGTCGCTCCGCAACGGAAACGTGTCTTTCAACGACGCTCATGCCCGGATCAAGAACAACGAAGTCTGGCTTCACCAGCTCCACATAGCTCCCTACGCCCAAGGCGGCTACTTCAACCACGCCCCAACTCGGCCCAGAAAGCTCCTCCTGCACCGCAAGGAGATCACGTCCATTGACGGCCGCATGGGCCGCATGAACCTGACCCTGGTCCCGATCGAGCTCTACTTTCGCGGCGGCCGCGCCAAGCTGAAGTTCGGCGTGTGCCGCGGCAAGAAGAAGGCCGACAAGCGCCAAGCGCTGCGCAAGAGGCAGGACGACCGCACGATGCAGCGCGCGCTCCGCAGCCGCGACTAAAACCCAGGACTACGAGTTTCGGCTCGAGCGCCTATACTCAACGCGTCGCCAACTGGGCGGCGGTCTTTCAAAATTTGGGGGCGACAGGCTTCGACCAGGTTGTCGAAGGTCAAGTTGCGTGTCGAGGTGCCGGGTGGCCTCGTTAAACCCCCGGAAAAAACGCAATTGCCAAACCGCAACTTGCACTCGCAGCTTAATTAAGCTGCCCTCCGCTGAGTCCCCGCCCACGGGACGAGGGTCGGAGGCAACAAGGTGGGCTGGCTCGGATCCCGCGTCTCGGGGGAAAAGAGCGAGAAAATTCTGAGGCTGTGCCACCAAGGACTGTGTTCTGCAGGGTTCGGGGGCGAGATAAGTTCGCAGAACTACACACGTAGACGCTTGGTTGGAGAGGCCTTGGGACCCGGGTTCGATTCCCGGCGCTTCCATTTCCTTAACGCCGGAGAGCACTGCACTGCATTGTTCTCCGGCGTTTTGCGTTCCGGAGGGCTTCAACGTTTCGCGAGCCATATGACGATCGCGACAGAGGCCGGGATCGAGAACAGTAAAGCGGATGGCGCAAGGAACGCGGACACCACCACCCCCCCGAGGAGGCACAAACCTGCTCCCACCACGAGATCGACAGTTTGCTGAGAGCGGCGAGCTCCCTCGGTCAATGCGTCCCTGATCTGGCAACGAGAGTCCACGCAACCTTCCTCGCGAAGACAGTCGGGGTGGAGGTGCTTCCCGCACCCCTCGCAGCACTGGAGGCTGGTCGCCAGCTCTTCCTCCCCACACACGGTGCACTTCGAGCGGGTCCGTTGGAGGAGGGCGATCAGCCCATCGAGTCTCTGGACCTCTCGCTCTTCTCGGCTCGGCGGAAGAGGAGCTGGCTGCGCTTCTTCCCGGACGACCCGCAACTCTCGGATCGGCGCCACGCCGTAGGCCGGGCACCCCAGCGTGGGGCAGCCGCTGAACTCGATGAAGCACGCATGGTGGAAGGTGGTCCCGCACGAATCACAACCGCAGCGCTCCCCTTCGAGGCTGTCCCGGCAGAGGGGGCAGATCAGGTCTCCACAGGTCATCTCCCGCCGGCTCCGGAGGTGAAGGCGCGGCGTTGGCGGGCTTGGTGTGATCGAGGATAGGGCCAAGGTCGTTCTCCTTCGTCCAGCCTCTTTGCAAAGGCTGTACCAGTGAGAAGACCCGAAGTGCCCTAGTTACATGGGCGATCTGTTCATCTGCGTTTCGATTCTGACGATTCGCCGTTGAGGGCCCCCCGGACTCGCTTCTTCTTCGGCGCCGGGGGCTCGTTCTCTCAACACGACCAACGCACTTCCCGCGTCTTCGCCTTGCTCCTTGACGCGCCTCGTCCAATCCAAGGAGGGATAACGAATGAACGATCGTTCAATGCAGCACGCCAACTGAGGCCCGCCCGAACGATCCCGGCGCCCAGAGAGGCAGGAGACACGCCATGCGCGGACTCAAGGACAAGGTTGTGATCGTGACCGGCGCCGGCCGGGGGATTGGCCGCGCAACGGCCCAACGCTTCTGCGAGGAGGGCTCGCGGGTCGTGATCGCCGAGCTGAGCGAAGAGCTCGGGCAAGGAGCGGCTGAGGAGCTGCGCGCCGAGGGGTTCGAGGCGAGCTTCGTCCAAGTCAACGTCAGCGATCGCGCCAGCGTTCAGGCCATGGTCGGCGCGGTCAAGGAGCGCTACGGCCAGATCGACGCCCTGATCAACAACGCGGGGATCCTCGCCGACAAAACGTTGCGCAAGCTGACCGACGAGGACTTCGACTGCGAGAGCAGGGCTGGGGTGGTGCGATCGTCAATGCGTCTTCGGTCGTCGCCCTCTACGGGAACTTCGGTCAGACCAACTACGTGGCCAGCAAGGCCGGCGTGATCGGCATGACCCGGGTTTGGGCCCGCGAGCTCGGCCGCAGCAACATTCGCGTCAACGCCGTCGCTCCCGGGTTCATTGAGACCGAGATGACCAAGCAAATGCCAGCCAAGGTCACCGATATGCTCGTCGCTAAGGTCCCACTCGGGCGCATGGGCAGCGTGGCCGAGGTCGCCGCGCTCTACGCCTTCCTGGTCAGCGACGACGGGGCCTACGTCTCAGGCGCTACGCTGAGCGTCGACGGCGGCGTCGTCGTCTAGGGCTCCCGCGTCGCGCTACGCGGATCGCGACAAAAGAGACGCCGACCACCCAGACGGTTGGGTGGCGATCTCGTGCCTCCCTTCAAGCGTGAGGCGGCGCCCGCGGGCGGTCAGCCTCACCATCCCGCGCCGAAGCAAGAAGGGCTCGAACACGCGCTGCACGTTGCGCCGCGACGTGCCCAGCCTGGCCGCCAGGGTCGCGAGGCCCACGGGGCCGGGGCAGTCAATCAGGACCCGCAGGTAGTCAGCCTCTGACGCGGTGACTCCGCTCGTCGCCATGCGAGTTCGCTTGAAGGCGGCGCTGACGACGTCCGCGTCCACCCGCGAGCTGTCCGCAGCCCTCGCTTCGTCACAGACCGCCTGCAAGAGCGCGAGCCCCTCCCGCGGCGTATCTCGGGCTGCGGCGGCCACCCCGTCCCGCGCGTCGGAGGTCAGCGTCAGCCCCTTGGCGATCGCGGCTCGCTCTAGGATCTCCCCCAACACCTGCTGATCGTAGAACTCGAGTCGCTCCTCATAGACGAACCGACTCCTGAGCGGCTCGGGGAACAGTCCCTCCTCTGTGGTGGCGGCGATCAGGGTGAAGGGAGCGAGGCGAATTCGCAGTGAGCGCTGCTCCATTCCCAACCTCACCGGCAAGTCGACGTGCCCGCCCTCGAGGGCTTCGTAGAGCACCTCGGAGACCCGTGCCGAGAGCCTGTGGACTTCGTCAAGAAAGAGCACATTGCCTGGGCGGAGCGAAGTGAGCTGGCGCACGAGCACCGCCGGGTCACGGACCACCGGCGCCATCACCGTCTGAAGGCTTCCCCCGAGCTCGCTCGCGACCGCCCGCGCAATGCTCGTTTTCCCCAGTCCGGCTGCCCCAAGGAGTAGGAGGTGCCCCAACGGCTCGCCAGCCTTGGTCGCCGATCGGATCGCGACCCGCAGGCTGTTCCGCACCCGCTCTTGGCCCACTAAGCCGTCAAGACCCTCGCCCAGCCCGAGGGGGGGTCCCGAGGAGGGGCTTGCGTCTGTCGCTAGCGGGCACGGGTCCGCCGTGGGCGCGATGCCGGGTTCGAAGTTCAGGCTTCCGCTGCGCCTCTCGAAGCTGAACAGGTGGCGGTGCCGACGCCACCAACTCGCGTCCACCACGCGGGGGACGTCATTGAAACTCACCCGTGTAGCCTCCGGTGAGGCTCCACGTGTAGCCTCCGGAAAGGCTCCAGGTGTAGCCTCCGGAGAGGCTCCAGGTGTAGCCTCCGGAGCGTCGATCCTCTTCAGGACGTGTTTCTTGGGCTGCTTTCGCTCGCCCAGGTTCTCCCCCTCCGAGTCGAGGAAGACCAGGCTTCCGGCGTCGCCTTGGAGGATCAGGTATTGGTCGTGCACGAGCGAATGACAGTCCTCGCAAAGCGTGACCAGATTCGCGCGGGTCGTTCGCCCTCCATAGCGCCGCCAGTGAATGTGGTGGGCGCTTAGATTCCGCGTTGAAGCGCAGCAGACACACTTCCAACCGTCACGGTCGTGGATCTCCAGCCGGAGCGCTTTGCCCGCGGGCGTGTCGCGATCTTCCTGAGGCACGTACCCCTGGTTGAGGGGATCGAGGTCTGGGTTGGCGGGCTTGAGGGTCAGCGGCTCGCCTGTCAGTTCCCTCACCCCCTTGTGCGCCATCCACATCAGGAGGTCCTTGTCCGAGACGGGCCCGTCGAATACCCGCTCCTCCATGGCCGTCCGCCAGAGCGACCAGACGGATTCCTCAACGGGGTTCAGGCGCGCCTGTACCAGTAGCTTGGTGGTGTGTATTCGTCGGCGCTCGGAGTCGGTCGGGAGCTCGCCCTTTTGGTGACGAGCCACCTTCTGTGCGACTTCCTTCGCAGTCCGCGTGATCGCCCATTCGCCCCAAACCCGCTCGGTGTTGGGAGTCACGACTCTCGTCAGGGCGCGGACCTGCGAGTAACGAAGCTCGTCCTCTTCGAACAGGCTGTGGAGCTCTGGAAGATCCTGAAGCGCTCGGCCGACGCGCACGTATTCCTTCAGCGTGGAGGGAGGCATGCGAAGACGCTGGTTGGCGTACTGAGCGAGCGAAGCGTAGCCCCGCTTCTGGTGGAGGCTCCGGTCTGCTATGTCGGCCAAGTAGAAGGCGGCAACCCGGGCGCCGAGATCGCCCGCTCGGTGACCTGCCAGGGCACGCCGCTCAGCCTCCTCGGCTGCCAACCCGCCGCAGAGGTCTAGCGAGAGGGTCAGGACCTCCGGTCGGGCCGGCTCTTGGGGGCGACTCGGGGTTTCGGCTCGCGGCTTCGATTTGAGTGGCGTCATGGTTTCGCTCCTCGGCATGGACCCTGGAGAGGCTACCACCGATCCCATACAAAACCCGAATCCTGGGTCCGATAAGCCGTCCTCTCAGCGGCTGGGTCGGGGCTCCCCCAGGGTGACCCCAGCTGGGACCAAGAACGCGTGGCGAGGCTACAGGACGCCGCGAATCAGGAGCAGGGGTGTCTCCGCCCGCGGCTTGATCCCGTTCAGCACCCGCCCGAGCTCTCCGGGCCCGCCTCGAGAGATCCGGCCGCGCGACGACGAGCGCTCGTGGAGGTCCTCCCCCCAACCAACTCGTTGGCGAGTTCCCGATCGGACCGGCTCAATCGGCGCACAGACCCTCATAGAGCCTGGCCAAGCCCTCGCTGGCCGCAGCCGTGCTGAACCGCGCACCCCGGGCGAGCCCGGCAGCCCCCCAGCTCGCGCGGAGATCAGGAGCCTTCGCCAGCCGCTCCCAGGCAGACGCCCAGGCCTCGGGCTCGGGCGGAAGGAGCAGGCCTGTTTCCTCGGGGATCACGAGTTCACCTAGCCCACCCTCGGCCGAGGCCAAGACAGGGCGCCCCGAGAGCATGGCCTCGAGCGCCACGAGCCCGAAGGACTCGGGCTCAACGCTTGGGACGAGGACGAGGTCGCTCGCCGCCAACAGGCTCCAGGGGTCGTGACTGCCGCGTGGAAGGAGGTGAACGCGCCGCCAGCATGGGCTGCGCGCGATCTGAGCCCTCAGCTCTCGAGCGTAGCCAGGGTGACCGGGGGCCTCCCCGCCGGCGATCACGAGGTGCAAGTCGCCCCGGGTCCGCTTCAGCGCGGCAAGCGCCAGGCGGTGCCCCTTGCGAGGTGTCAGGCGCCCGAGGAGGAGCGCCAAGGAGGCCCCCTTGGGCACGTCGAGGGCGCCCCAACTCACCTCGGAGACCGAGCTCGGCCGCTCTCGCCCCGGGTAGACGATTCGAGTCCGCGCGGCGACTCGAGCCCCGCAGTTGCCGACCCAGTCTGCGACGGCGGCGCTGTTGCACACCAAGGGCCCCGAGCTGGCCGCCAGGAGGGGAGCCAGGAGGCGCTGGCCCCAGCGTGTCGGGATTTCTTGCAGGTGCCAGAGGTGAGGGAGCCCGGCCAGCCGACTCCAGAGCGGGCCTCCCAGGCAAGCCGAGGTGCTCGTGTGCACAAACTCGACTCCAGCCTTTGCACCGAGACGATCCAGACGACGCAGCGCCCTGAGCGAACGCATTGCGAGCAGACCCGGCCGGGCCCGCTCAGCACGAGTCACCGACACGACGTCCGCGATTTGCCAGGGGACCTCGTGGCGGGTCAAAGCCACGCTCAGCGGACCTCGGCGCGGCAGCACGACCAGCGGCTCGTATCGGCCGCGATCGAGGTGCTTGACATGATCGAGGAGAACGCGATCGCTCCCGTAGAGCTCGGCGCTCGGGTGAAGAATGGCGAAGCGCTTCACGCGAGTTCGCTCAAGGCTGCGCGGAGGCTGACCGCGAGGAGGCGCCGCCGCTGAACGAGACTCGGCGCCGAGCGTGGCGGACGGAGCCGCTGGAGGTGAGCCAGCGCAAGCCGCGCGCCGAGACCGGTCGCGAAGCAGAGCGCGAGGGCACGTCGCTCGCGAGGGGGGCTCAGGCTGAGCGTCCCTCTGACCCAACGCCCGTCCAGCGCTGGCTGACTGCCTTGCCCCACGTGCACGACACGCGCCTGCGGGCAGTAGAGGACCCGATAGCCAGCCCGCCTCAGCGCTCGGCTCAGGAGGAGGTCCTCGCCGTAGAGGAAAGGACCCGGAGGGACCCCCCCCGCACGCTCGAGAGCCTCGCGTCGAATCAAGGGAGCCGTCCCCGCGATCCAGTCGACGGCCAGGGGCCGGCGTCGAGCGGCGTATGCGCGCTGCGGCAGGTAGAGCGCGCCCCGGCGCCAGGTCTCGCTGAGCTGACTCAGCCCGCTGAAGTGAAGTGCCGCGCTGCCCAAGCTCAAATCGGCGCCACCCGCCCCCCCAGAGAGGCGCCCGTCGACGTCCAGCAGCGCGGGTCCGACCGCACCCGCGAGAGGATCGCGCTCGAGTTCGCCTTCGAGTCGTAACAGGACGTCGGGGCGGGGGAGCCGAACGTCCGCGTTGAGGAGCCAGAGCCGCTCCCCCCCGAGCTTTGGGAGCGCAGCCCGGAGCGCGCCTGCGTAGCCAAGGTTCTCCTCGCTCTGGAGCACCCGAACCCATGGATAAGCCCGGCCGACCGCCGCGACCGTCCCGTCGCGCGAAGCGTTGTCGAACAGAGTGACCTGCAGGCGAGCGCGGAGCGGTGCGAGGTCACGGAGCAATCGGAGCGCGTGGAGCTTGCTCTCGTAGCTGACGATCAAGGCTTCGCTGGTCGGAGCGCGCACGAGCGAGCGGAGGTCCCTAACCCTCAGTGTCCGCAGACGACTCGGTCATTCGGTTGACGAGCTCCGCGTAGCGCCCACCGGCGGCGAGCAGGTCCTCGTGACGCCCACGCTCCACGATCCGCCCCTGATCGAGGACCAGGATCTGGTCGGCGTGGCGCACCGTCGAGAGTCGGTGCGCGATCACGAGCGTGGTGCAGTCCTGACTCACCGTTTCGACAGCCTCTTGGACGAGGCGCTCGGTGGTGGCGTCCAGGGCGCTCATGGCTTCGTCGAGCAAGAGCACCTCAGGGCGTCGCACGAAGGCGCGCGCGAGGGTCAAGCGCTGGATCTGCCCGCCTGAGAGCTGGGATCCGCGCTCACCCGCGACGTAGCCATAGCCGCCGGGGAGCGCCGCGACCTCGTCATGGAGGCAAGCCGCGCGCGCGGCCTCTTCGACCTCGGCGTCAGTCGCCTCGAGCCGACCGTAGCGAACGTTCTCCCGGAGCGTGTCGTTGAACACGAACGGCTGCTGAGAGACGACGGCGACCCGAGACAGCCAGCTCGCGCGCTGGAGCGAAGTGATCGACTGACCGTCGATCAAGACCTCGCCGGAGTCGGCGTCCATGTGTCGCGCCAAAATGTCCATCAGCGTCGACTTGCCAGAGCCAGTGTGTCCGACGAGCGCGGTCGTGCTCCCGCGAGCAGCCTCGAAGCTGATCCCCTGCAGGACCGGCGTCTCCCCGTCGTAGCTGAAGTGAACGTCACGAAGCTCGATCCCCTCGCGGAGGCTCTCGAGAGCGGTCGCCCCCGGAGGATCGATCGTGAGCGACTCCAAGTCGAACAGATCCCGTAGCCGACGATACGAGGGGAGCGCGTCCTGAACGTTGTTGTAGGCCATGGCCATGCTCTTGGTCGGGCGATACATGAGCATGACCAGACCCGCGAAGGCCGCGAACCGGCCCGCGTCCAGCCCTCCCGCATGATTCACGATCATCCACCCACCGACGAGGATCAGGACCGGGACGGTGCTGTCGTTCATCAGTCGGAGCCAACTCCGCGAAGCCGTCCGAGCTCGAATCACGCCGAGCTCTGCGTGATAGGCGCGCTCGGTCCCGAGGTGGAACTTCTCCGCCTCGTGTGCCTCGCGACGGAAGGCCTTCACGAGCCGGATCCCGGCGAACATTTGGTGCATCGACTCGATCACGTCAGCCAACGCGCTCTGACGATCTCGCGCGCTGCGTCGGATCGTGCGCCCGCTGATCCGGATCGGAATCAGAACCGTGACGGCCATCACGAGGAGTGCGAGCGCGAGCGGCCAGGAAATGTAGAGCGCACCCAGGTAGAGCACGACGAGCCGGGCGGGCTGAAGCACATAGATCGTCGCGAGCGGAAGAATGATCCCGTTGACGCACTTGGCGACGTCGCTGTTGAGGCGAGCCAGAAGGTCGCCTCGCCGCATGTTCGCGAGCTGCGGCGCGCTGAGTTCGAGGCTCTTGCTGACGGCGGCGCACTGCATCTCGAAGAACACACGGGCCACGATCACGCGCGACGTGGCGTTGAGCGCATAGCGCAGAAAGGCCAGGATCCCGGCCAACGCAAAGGCATAGACCACGATTCGCTTCAGGACCCGCAGGGCAGAGGCAAAGCTCGCCTCCCGAACGAGAGTCCGAGCCTGGAGACTCAAGGCCGCCGCTGCAGCGCGCGCGTCGGGCGTCGCGACTCGCGGGTCAGGGAGGACGAGCTGGCCTGCAGCCGCCTGGACTCGAATCGCCTTCGCGAGGGTCTTGCGGGGCTCGACGTCGTCTTCGCGGAGGTCGGCGGCGTCCGCGACCAGGACTCGGCGCGAGCGCTCGAGGAGCCGGCAGAGGGCGTCTTTGGTCCAGGCTGGATCTTCCGCCGCCCGCCCCGAATACACCCGCAACCCGAGGAGACCGGCTGAGGACTCGGTCGCGGCGACCGAGGCCAATCGCTGCTCGGCCAAGACCGCCCCGGCCGGGGTCGAGTTGGCCTCGAACCACTCCGCGTCGAGGTCTTCCCCTTCGCTGTCGCCTCCACGCAGAAGGACCCGGTTGAGGAGGTCCTGGAGCAGGTACGCCTGCCCCACGTCACAGCCTGCTGCCGCGAACGTAAACGCAACCACCATCAGAGCCGCGGCCAACTGGACCTTGAAGTAAGGCCAGAGGAAGCCCACCGCCGCCGACACCTCCCCCGGTTCGGTGCTCGGGGGAGGGGCGGCTTCGTCACCGGGTGCTGGAGTCGTGGATTCCCCTCCGGACAGATCGGGCTCCTTCTCCCCTGGCTCCGAGAGCGATTCGCAGGGCGTGGGCGCGCCAGTCTCGTCCCCGGGTGCAAGAAGGGCAAGCTTGGGCTGAATCCGGCTTGGTCGCCAGGGCCGGAAAAACCGCTAGACTCCTGTCTAGCCCCCTGTGAGATCCATGCCCTACCGAGTCTTGGCCGTCGACGACTCTCTCCTCATGCGCCGTAAGGTCGAGAAGAGCTTGAAGGACACCGAGTTCGAGGTCGTGGCCACGGCGAGCGACGGCGCCGAAGCCGTCGAGCGGTTCAAAGAGTTGACGCCCGATTTGGTCCTGCTCGACATCGTGATGCCCAACAAGGACGGACCCACGGCGCTGCGAGAGATCATCGCGCTCGACGAGTCGGCTCGCGTCATCATGGTCAGCTCTCTTGGAACCGACGAAGCGGTCACTGACTGCCTCGAGGCTGGCGCGCTCCGCTTCATTCAAAAGCCGTTTACGACCGAGCTCCTCCTCAAGACCCTCCGCGCCGTGTGCGCCGAATGAGCGGCACCGAGACGGTCCCTGAGCCGAAGAACGAGCCACACCTCGCCGTTCAATTCCTCGGGCAATTCCTTGTCAGCCAAGGACTCGTGAGCCATGACGCGCTCGACGCGGCCCTCGATTTCCAAGAGGAGAACAACCTCCCGCTCGGGGCGCTCGCGCTCAGCAAGGGGCTCCTGAGCGAACGCCAACTGCTCATCGTCCACGCCCACCAACTCAACAGCGAAGATCGGTTCGGTGAAGTCGCAGTCCGGCGGGGGTTCCTGACCCGCCACCAGCTCGACGAGCTCCTCCGCGAGCAAAAGGAGGCCCGGATCTTGATCGGGGACGCCTTGGTCCGAGCCGGCGCGACGGACGCGGACACGCTTGAGGTCGCCCTCCAGCAGTATCAAATCGTGCAGGCTCGGGCCGAAGAGCAGGTCCAAAACGAACTCGCTGCGCTGCCAGACGCCCACCTGGTCAGCCCCGCGATTCAGCTCACGACCCGACTCCTGCTTCGAATGTGCGGCCTGGTGGCCAAGGTCGCCGCAGTCAGCCAAGACACACGCCTCGCGCACCTCGAATACGCGCTCTGGCAGGAGGTCGAGGGGACACGCCCCTTCACCTACGCGCTCCACATAGACGGAATCGACCTCCTCGATCTCAGCGAGGCGGTCCTCTACGCCCTCGACGACGAGACGACCTTGCCCGACGAAGTCGACCCCCTCGTGCTCGACGTCGGCAAGGAGTTCGTCAATATCCTCGTCGGACACCTCTGCACCTGGCTGGACCGCGAGGGGCACCGCTGCACGCCCCTCCCCCCCGGCACCGGCGACGGCGACCTCGAGCCGCCCGTCTGCTGGGAGGGTCCGGTCCGCCGGATTAACGTGCGCCTCGAGATGCCGCGGACAGCAATGGCCGTCAGCATCCTCGTCAAGCCCGGCGACGAAGGACCTCCGAGGTCCTAACGGCGCCCAGCTCCTAACGGCGCCGCTTGGCCCGAGCGGCCAGGCGCCGGAGAGCGGCTCGGATCGAGGGGGACGCGGTCTTTAGCGAGCCGAGCTCCTTGAACATGTGAATCTCGCTCGCCACGTCTGCGACGCGGAGGGCGGTCGCCGAGTCACCCCCCTCCGAGGAGACTCGAGCCAGATAGGCCAAGACGGTGATCTTGACCTGGCCCAGATCGCCCTGGGCGGCCAGGTATCGCTTGGCGTAGGGAGCCGCCCGCCGGCGAGCCGCTCGACGAAGGCCCAAATCACCGCCGGCGCGGACGCGCGCCTCCCCCCAGCCACGAAGGCCGCTCGTCATTTCGTAGGCGAAGCGGGCCCGCTCTGCTTTGCTAAGCCCGCCCGCAGTCGCGAAGCGCCGCTCGGCCTCGTCCGCGCCGCTGCGGGCCCCGCGAGCCAGGAACACCTTCGCCTGAAGACGACGGGCTCGCCCGACGCCCCCCACGTCAGCCAGCCGCTCGTCGAAGACCGCCAGCAGCTCGAGCGCCGCCAGCCCATTGCCCAACTCGTGTTCGATCGAGCGAGCGTCTGCCGCGCTGCGGCCTCCTCATTCGTCCACCCTTGACTATTAGCCAAGGTGATCGACTCCCGAAGCCGAGCCCGGGCGCTCGTTAGGGGCGGTACCCGGCGGGTCGCGAGGTGGTCACGCCAATGGCAACGCCCGGCCCGCGTCAGGACCTTGGCGCGAAGTGCTGCCTTCGTCTCCGCCGAGATCTCGACGTAGCCCGCGGCGGCCTTCGCCCAGCGCTTGGCCCCCTCGTCCTGGGCGAGATCGGCCAACCGACCCCGCAGGCGGACCTCGGCGGAGAGGTGAGCCTCTGCCCCCTTGAGGAGGAGCAGCTTGAAGTCCTCCAGCGCACCGCCAGGCGGGCTCCCGAGCTGCTTTACGGCCCGGCGGAGGGCAGCGATCGCAAACAGAGCGGCCTGAGGAGCGAAGGCGTCCTTGGGGAACTCGCTGAACACGATCTGGTAAGCCAAGGCGGCCTCCAGGTAGCGCTCCTGGCGGAACAGGACGGCGCCCACCTCGCGCACGGCGCGGGGGACCCAACGCGCTCGATCGTTGGGCGTCCGAGCGGTGTGCAAGACACGCTTGTAGCTTTGGAGCGAGCGCCCGCTCTCTCCCCGCCTGCTGTGCCCGAAGGCCGCATAGAAGCAACCGGCGGGCGAGCGAATCGCTGCCTCCCCGAGCTTCGAGAGCTCCGCGAGAGCGAGACAACCGACCCGAAAGTCGCGAACTGCAGCACCCGCAGAAGACGCGCGAGCCCTCGCTTCGAGGGGCTGGAGCAGGGCGAGAAGATCCCGCACAGCGCCCTCGACGTCTCCCAGAGCTGCGGCGGCCTGGGCGCGAACGGAGATCAAGTCGATCGCCCCGGCCCCGCGCCGCCAGTGGGCCCCGTGGGGGGCCCGCTCGATCTCCGCGCAGACCTTGATCGCTCTCGCACACTCTCCGTCCTCGAGCAGAAGCCGCGCCAGGAGGACGTGAGCCTCCAGGCACACGCGCTCGAGGTGCCTGCGGTCGAGCGGGACCTGCTTCCGATAGCTCGCGGGCACCTTGTCGGGCTGATACCACCAGTCGATCGCGGTCAGATCCTGAGCGAGTTCGCGCGCCTCGCCTCGCGAGTCACCGGCTGCGAGGGACTCGGCCAGGCCCAGGTAGGCGTAGTGACGAAGCCAGTCGCTCGCAGTGCCCGTCAAGTCGTCCCGCCCCTCCACGAGCGTCCGAAACGCCTCCTCGGCCTGGGCCAACCGACGCGCGGCGTCCTCCGAGCCGCTCCGAGAGAGGGCCAGGGCAGCCCGCCCAACGAGGTAGCGAGCCTGATCGCGCACGGACTCGGCCGCTCGATCGTCTGTGGGAACTGCCTGATCCACCAAGGCCTTCCCCTTGGTGAGGGTCGTCACCAGCTGACGTCGCCCCTCAGCGAGCAGCCGGCCCCGCTCGATCGGATCGCTCGAGGCGCGGCCACGAGCCAGGAGCGAGCTCCCCCGGGAGTGGGCCGCAGCGAGGGTCTCTAGTGGTGTCAGTGCCTCCTCCGCCGCGGCCAAGGGTGAGAGGAGAACAGCCAGGGCGAAGAGGAGAGAGCGGGTCATGGGAGACTCCACCCGCGAATCGCACCAAGAGTTCCCAAAACAAGAGCCGGGCTGCGCTGACGCGCGACCCGGCTCTTCTGGTTATTGGTCCCCGTGAGGAGAAGTCAGGAAGGAGCGAAGGCTACTTCTTCTCCTTCTTCTTCTCCTCGGCCTCCTTGATCAGCTCGGCCTGAACCGACGCGGGAACTGGGGCGTACTTCGCGAACTCCATCGTGAAGCTCGCCTTGCCCTGGGTCGAACTGCGGAGGTCGTTGCTGTAGCCAAACATCTCCTTGAGCGGAACCTCAGCCTCAACCTTGACGTCGCTGCCTTGACTCTCGTTGCCCGAGATCATGCCGCGACGCTTGTTGATGCTTCCCAGGATCGCGCCCGAGAACTGCTCCGGGCCCTCGACCTCGACCTTCATGATCGGCTCCATCACGACCGGCTCAGCCCGCATGTAGACGTCGCGGAAGGCAAACCGGCCTGCCGACTGGAACGCGCGATCCGACGAGTCGACTGCGTGGGACTTACCGTCGTTGAGGACGACCTTGACACCCACGACCGGGAACCCAATCAGGAGGCCCTCAGGCGTCGCGAGCTCGAAGCCCTTCCCGACGGAGTTGATGTACTCCTTGGGAACGGAGCCACCCACGATCTTGGGCTCGAACAGGAAGGTCGCGTCGCCGTCCAGCTCCTCGTCCGTCATGGGCTCGATCCAGCCGCCGATCTTGGCGTATTGACCCGAGCCACCCGTCTGCTTCTTGTGGGTGTAGTTGTACTCAGCCCTGACCGTGATCGCTTCGCGATACGCCACCTGCGGCGCGCCGGGAATGACCTCGACTTGATACTCGCGCTTCATGCGCTCGACGTAGACCTCGAGGTGAAGCTCACCCATTCCGCCAATAATGGTCTCCCCCGACTCCTCGTCGAAGTGGACCTTGAAGGTCGGATCCTCCTTCGTGAAGCGGTTGAGCGCCTTGGAGAAGTTCGCCTGGTTGGTGTTCTTCTTCGGCGTAATCGCCAAGGTCACGACGGCCTCAGGGACGTGCATCGAGGTCATCGTCACCGGCTGCCGCCCGTCGGTGAAGGTGTCACCGGACGAGCAGTCGACGCCGAACAGCGCCACGATATCGCCCGCGTAAGCCACGTCGATATCGCTCATTTCGTCCGAGTGCATCTGGACAATACGTCCAGCCTTGACCTTCTTCCTGTTCACGGTGTTGTGAATGAAGTCACCCTTATTGAGGGTCCCGCGATAGACGCGGCAGTAGGTCAGCTGTCCGTATTGGCCGTCTTCGAGCTTGAACGCCAGCATCACGAGGGGCTCCTCGATGTCGCAAACGAGGTTGATCTCGATGCTCTCGTCGTCGGGGTCGAGGGCGATGTAGTCGCGATCGAGCGGGCTCGGCAGGTAGGCCAGGACCGCGTTCAGCAGGAGCTGGACGCCCTTGTTTTTGTAGGCCGAGCCGAGGCAGACCGGAGTGATCTTGCGCGCGATCGTGGCCGCTCGCAGGACGGGACCGATCTCCTCCGCGGTGATCTCCTTGCCGTCCAAGAAGCGCTCGGCGATCGCGTCGTCGATATCGGCGAGGGCTTCGACGAGCTTGGTCCGCTGCTCCTCGACGATGTCCTTCAGGTCTGCGGGGATCTCGATCTCTTCGATCGTCTCGCCGTTGTCACCGGAGAAGCTGTAGCACGTTCGCGTCACGAGGTCGATCGAACCCCGGTGGTCGGCCTCGAGGCCGAGCGGGTGCTGGATCATGACGGAGTTGTGGCCGAGCGCCTCGCGCAGCTGCTCGCAGACGTCGAGCGGGTTCGCGCCCGCGCGGTCGCACTTGTTGACAAACGCCACGCAGGGAACGGAGTAGCGACGCATTTGGCGGTCGACGGTGATCGACTGCGACTGAACGCCGCCCACCGCGCACAGGACCAGGACCGCGCCGTCGAGCGAACGCAGCGCGCGCTCGACCTCGATCGTGAAGTCGACGTGGCCTGGGGTGTCGATAATGTTGATCGCGTGGCCTTCCCACTCGCAGGAAGTCGCGGCCGACTGGATCGTGATTCCGCGCTCGCGCTCGAGCTCCATCGAGTCCATCTTCGCGCCCACGCCGTCCTTGCCGCGGACGTCGTGAATGCGGTTGATCATGCCCGTGTAGAACAGGATCCGCTCGGTGAGCGTCGTCTTGCCCGAGTCAATGTGGGCAGAGATCCCGATGTTGCGGACCTTGGCGCGATCCGGGGCGTTCACAGTTGTTGCAGTCATGGGCTTTGGCTCCTCTGGGGGGGCCCGAGTGGCCAGGGGATCTGGCTACAAGGAGTTGGGTCGTAGTTGTGTTGGCGTCGCGCGAAAGCCGCTGGCCCGAGGGCGAAGCGAGGGGCGACAGGTTAAGTCGGAAGGTCTGGGCGACTAGCGCTGGGGACGGAGGCAAGTCAACGACGGCCACCGCCCTGCCCTCAACGTGTGTCGACGGGGCGGCAACAAGCAATCGAGGGTTTGGTGGAGGAGGGTCATAACGCTCAGATTCGGTCTGGGACCAAAGTGCTGGGGCTCCGAGAACCCCATGCCACGTGCCGGTTTACCTAAGTCCAGCGCGCTTGTATAGCCTCAATGTGAGCGCCTTTAGCGGTCCTTGGGACCCCTAAACGGCCGACTCCATGGCTCGTCCTCAAAGGGGAGCAACTCGGGGTAGGACTGGATCGACCAGTTGGGGGCCTTCCACACCGGGAACTTAGCCGTCACAAGGGCTTTGACGCGAGCGGCCAGCGCGCTGCCCCCCTCCCCCCGCCTCGCTGCACAGAGGAGCCGATAGAACTCGACCACCGTGCAGCCAGGATCCGCCTCCGCGAGCAGGCTCAGCTCCCGCTCGGCGTCGTCGAGGCGACCCAATCGGAGGAGCAGGAAGGCGCGGGCCCGCAACGCAGAGAACTCAGCCGGCTCGTCAGCCAACCAAGCCTCAAGCTCGACGAGGAGCTTGGGGATCGCCTCGAGATCTCGCCCGAACTCGACGCTCGCGACCCCGATCAGCGCACCCAGCAGGCGATCCTCACGACGCTTTCGCTGATATTTTTGGGAGAGCTTGATGAGGAAGCCGCTGTAAGTCAGCCCCGCGTTGAGGTGGAGGAGGTCCCGCCAAACGTCTCCGAAGATCGCGGAGTCTCGGGTGCCCGCCCAGAGGAACTCCCTCAAGTCCTCGTTGGACGCAGACTCGACGAAGTTGAACCGATAGAGGTGGACTCGCGTGAGGAGATTGCGCGGATCGAGAGCGAGGGCCCGCTCGAAGAGCGCCACGACTTCCACGCGACCACTGAGCTTCTCGCGCCGCGCCGCCAAAGCGGCGCTCAAGACCTCGCCGGCCTCGGCCCCCGCAGGCTGACTCAGGAGCGCGGCCCGTCGGCGAAGCCGCTCAGCCTCGACCGGATCGACCTCGCTCAGCGCCTCCCCCAAGAGCGCACAAAGCCGCGGCCGGAGCTCCCGCAGACCGAGCGCCGCCCGGAGAACCGGAATCGACTCTGCCCGGGCATTCGTCCGCAGCAGCGCCTCCCCTCGCAGCGCCAAGTCAGGCGGAAGCTCCTGACGCACCCCGGCCGGCCCGAGGGCAACGAGAACTTCAGCCCAGCGCTTGTTGGCGTGAGCCACGCGAGCGAGCGTGCGTCGCACGAGGGGATCTGCGGGCGCGAGCTGGCGAGCCCGCTTTAACGCTCGCGGATCGCCTCCCCACTCGGCCCCGAGCGCGGCGGCGCGGGCCACGGTCGCAGGAGCTTGGGCCAAGGCCTCAGCGAACTGAACCAGGCGCTGCGCGCGCTCGCGATAGACCTTCGGCTGGGGGGCCTCGGGTCGCGCTGCCAGGAGCGGATCGACTCCCCGCTCCGCGAACCCCAAAGCGCGGCGGCCCTCCCCGAGAGACCAGCGAGCGAGCGGCTCCCGCCACTCCTCTCCGACGTCCTCGGCTGCAGGCAAGATCGCGGGGTAAGCCGCGAGTCCGCTCAAGACTCGCTCCGCGTCGGCAGCCGTCCACGACAAAGTCGGGAGCGTCGACTCGAGGCCCGAGCTCGAGCCAGGCGAACGCACAACGAGAGCCCGGGCACCCCCGACCCACCCTCGCGCGACCCAGGCCCGCGCCAGGCGGCTTCGCAGCCCCCAGTGGCCGGGAGCTCGCTCCAACGCCGACTCCAGCCCCGACGTCGGGTCGCGACCCTCCGCCTGTGCGATCTCGGAGCGCAGCGCGGCTCCGTCTGCGAGTCCACCCCGCTGCTCGAGCCGGATCACGCTCTCGAGCGCGTGGGTCGGGTCTAGGCGAATCTCCAACCGAGCGCGCAGGGACCACAGCCGCCGCTCTCGGCCCGCGTCTAAGACCTCACTCTCGAGCCGCTCACGGACGCGCAGGAGGGACTCCTCCTCCTCCCCGCTGGCGTCAAGAGCCTCAGCCTCCTCGAGAGCGACGCCCCGAAGGAGCTCGCTGCTCGCCCCGGCCACCCGCGCCCGCGCGAAGGCCCTCGTGATCCCTCGCGCCCCGTCTGGCTCGGGGGAGCCCACCAGCGCGAGCGCCAGGCCCAGCTGACCACGGGCGGGATCGGCCCCCAAGGCCAAGGCCTCGCGCGCATGCTGCGCCCGCCCC
>JAESQQ010000153.1 GCA_016765095.1 Planctomycetota bacterium
CTGGCCGGCGAGGGTGAACGTCGCGCCCGGGGTCCCGTCGTCGGCGCGTAGGTAGCGGAACGTGGCCCCGAGCGAGGACGCTGAGGCGAGCCAAGTCGTGACCCCGTCATTGAGTACGAGGGGCGAGGGGCAGAGTCCAAGCGCGGGTACATCTTGTTGACGGCTCGAGGTCTGGCTCGAGAGGGCGGCTTGCCACACGATCGAGGGGCCAGCAGGGTCGACGACGTAGATTCGCTCTCGAGAGATGTATTCGTCGGGGACGTACCAGGGCGAGACCCTGTCCATGGTGTAGTCGAACCGGACGACGCACACCACGTATTGCCCAGTCCAGGCGGGCGTCGAGGTCGCGCGTTGGACCCCCATGCGGGCCCAGCCCGGTCCTGGCGGGGCGGCGTCGTTGAGGACAATCGACCAGTTGCCCGCCCACTGGGCAGGGTCGGTGTGAACCTGATAGAGGCGCGTATCCGCGCCTCCTGGGAGGAGGTAGGCCTGCGAGCCCGCTACCGCGGGTGCCGAGAGAAGGACCTTCCCAGTCGTTGGGAACGACCAAACCGAGCTCCCGTCGCTCAGGCTCCGGGCCTCGTAGGCCCCCTTATTGGTCCCGACCAAGACGAGGTTGCCTGCGATCGCCGGCGAGGAGTAGGCGACCTGCGAGAGGATCTGCTCCCAGCGGAGCACGCCTGTCACAAGGTCCAGAGCGCGTAACTTTCGGCTCGGGAAGCCTTGGTTGACGACGACCACGTCGTTGGCCAAAGCCACCGAGGCTCGCGGCCCTCCGGCTTCGCTCGCGGTCCAGAGCACCGCGCCGGTTCCGATCGCGAGGCACACCACGCGTCCGTCGCCAGCTGCAAGCACCAGGCGTCCCTTAGCGGCCGCGGGGGTCGAGGTTTGGTCGCCCTCACCCCCGAGGCTCGTCGTCCAGCGTAGGGCCCCACTCGCTGCGTCGTAGCCGCGGACCGTGCTCGCTCGATTGACGACACAGAGGACGCCGTCGCTGATCACCGGGCCAGCGTGTGTGCTTCCGCCAGGAGGCCCGCTCCAAGCAGGCGCAGCCCCGGGGGCGAGCTGTTCGTCCGAGTCGCCTTGGCGATCCGCTCCGCCGCCGAACTGACTCCAATCGTCGCCTGCGGCGCTCCCAACCAGGAGGAGCGCGGTCAACAGAAGGACGAGGGGGGGCGAGGGTTTCACGACCCAATCCGCTCCATCCCGTCGCGTCGTAGGGGTGAACGCTGTCATAGGCATCGAGTATGGCGAGCGCCATCCATGGTTACAAGGGATCGCCCGCCCCTGCAGGCTTGGCGATCTCGGGGCGGGACGAGTGACGCATCCTTGGGCGAGGGCTCGCCACCGGAGGCGGAGGAACAACCAACACTTGCCTGTTGAGAGGGGGGGGCTGACCCAGAGGCCGGTAGGGCCAAGCAAGCGTCACTCGAAGGTGTCCTTGTCCGCTAAAGGTGGTCCTCGTCCCCCTAGGGGACGGCTCGGTTCAGGACGAGGAGCTTTCCGGCGGAGTTTGCGATCGTGACTCGGAGCGCGGTGAACTCTTGCGAGATCCGTGGCACCGAGACCCCCGCCCCGAAGCGGTAGTCGGGGGTCACGACCCGCGCGGGATCTAGGGCGTCGACGCCGACCACTAGGCCGGCGTCGTTGCTCAGCCAGAGCACGCCTTGGTCCACCAGGCCGGCCCCCCGAATCGGGGCGAGGCCCATTGGGCTCGCTGGGTAGTTGGCCAGCGGGGTCGCACCTGCGACTTGGTAGCCGAAGACCTCTCCCGCGTCGTTCCCCCAGTAGACGGCAGGAGTCGCAGCACCCCAGTCCAAGAACACGCTGCCCTGCACCGGGCTGGGGCTTGGCTGGACTGGCCACCCCAAGAGGCTGGGCATGTTCAGGCCAGCTTGGTCGACCCCGACCACGGTTCCCGTGCTGTCGCCCGCAAAGAGCCCGACGCCGAAGGCGGGGAAGGGCTCACTGGCGACGGTCCCCGTCGGGCTCAGGTTTTCGGCCTCGACCAGACTTAGCGCGGGGTTGATTCGGTAAACGCGCCCGGCCCCCCCGGCGTAGACCTTGACGACACCTCCGGCGGTCTGGGTCGCGAGCGAGGTGCTGATCGGGCTCGCCAGGACCACAGCCCGCTGAATGGATCCGTCTAGCAGTCTCAGTGCGTAGAGCTTGGAGGTCGCGCCCGCCGTCCCCGCGACATAGAGGAGGCTGCCGCTGTCGGTGATCGGAGAGGAGGTGAAAGAGACCGTGGCCAACCCGTCGAGGGGCGCGACGTTGAGGTCGAGTACGGCGGAGGCGCCGTCGTCGACAAAGCGCAGGAGCCGGCCCGTCGTGGTCACCAGCCAGACCACGTGCTGGCCGAGATAGGTGTCCCACCAGAGGGTCCCCGCAATGTCACCCAGGTTTTGGGGCACGTCGCAGGAGTAGCCGAGGTTTGTGCCCAGGCCGTCTGGATCGAACACATAGACGCGATCGACGGTCCCTGGGCCGTCGACGTCCTTGAAGGCCACATAGGTCGCGTAGAGCGCGAACGTGTTCAGGTCATAGGCTGTCTGTGGGAACCCGAGCGCCGTTCCGCTCGTGGTGTCGGGGGCGGAGTAGACCCAATTGATCGCCGCCGTGTTGGACTCGTTCTCTAAGGCCGCGCTCGCGCCCGCGCCGTTCGTGCCTCGATCCTCGAGGTTGAGGACGACGTCTCCTCCCCCGTCGAGATCAGTCAGGTTGACGTTGAACTGATTCAGTCCAACTGCCGCGAAAGTGCAGCCGGGGGCGTTGAGGTTCATAGTCTGGCTCTCGACCGAGAGGAAGCGCGCCCCTGGCGAGGCAGAGAGGCCCGAGAACGCGCAGTCCTTCAAGCGGCTGATCTGGGCCCCCTGGAGCACGTCGAGCCCTTCGAGATCCCCAAAGGAGACCTGGAGCCCGTCCACGTAGAGATCGGCGCCAGCGTAGAGGCGGACGTCGGTTTCGCCGCCGGCGCCCTCTCGAGTCAAGGCCGCGGCGGGGGAGGTCGAGCGGAACTTTCCCCACACGAGCAGCGGGGCTCCAGCCAGCAGTCGGACTTGTCCCGAGCTGGCCAACTCGATCGCTCCAGCGATCGCCACGCTTGCAAGACCGCGAGCGACGAGGGCCGAGCCTGCCCCCGAGACGACGAGCCGCCCTGACTGGACATGCGTCCGGGCTTCGACCGTGAGCACCTGTCCGGCCGCGAACGTCAGGACTGCGTTGTTGATCAGGACCATTCGGCTGACATGAGTCACGAGGTCCATGGAGACGGGCCCGGCGACGACGACGAAGTCGGTCGGGACGGGCACTCCAGGTGGCGACCAGTCCGCCGAGTTCGACCACAGGCCGCTGTAAATGATCTTCAGGCCGGGTCGCTGGAGGCAAAACAGCCCGTTCTTGGTGCCCGCGAAGGCGTTGATTGGTTGGAGCAGGAGCGCCTTGACGTCGCTGGATCCGAGCCCCGAGAGGGTCCAGCTCGCGCCGCCGTCGACGGACCTGTAGACGCCCCTCTTGGTCCCGAGGTAGAGGATCTGCGGGTCGAGGGGGTCGACCACGAGGGCCTTTGAGTCTCTAGCCTCCTGTGTCGCGAGACCGACGCTCGCTGCGCTCCAGCTCCCGCCTCCGTTGGTCGACTTGTAAACCCCGTCTTTGGTCCCTACGTAGACCGTCTGCGGCGAGAACGGATCGATCGCGATCGCCTTTATCTCTCGAGCGTCTTTGGTGTCAGGTATGCCCGTATTGGCGGCGACCCAGTTCGCGCCGCCGTCGGTCGACTTGTAGACGCCCTTCTTAGTCCCCGCGTAAACGATCGCTGGGTTGGTGGGGTCAACGGTCAAGGACTTGATCTCGCGCGCCTTTCCTGTCGGGATCCCCGTCGAGGAGAGGACCCAGTTCGCGCCGCCGTCGGTCGACTTGTAGACGCCGAGCTTGGTTCCCACATAGACCAGGTTTGGATCGCTCGGGTCCACCACGAGCGCTTTGGTTTCAAGGGCTTTGCCGGTTAGGCCGCCGCTAGACAAAACCCAGCTCGCGCCTCCGTCGGTCGACTTGTAGACGCCAACTTTCGTCCCGAGCCAGATCACGTTCGGGTCGAGGGGGTGGGTCGCCAGCGTCTTGATCTCGAGGGCCTTGCCGGTCAGCCCTGCGTTGGACGCGACCCAGGTCGCGCCGCCGTCGACGCTCTTGAAGAAGCCTTGTTTGCTCCCAGCGTAGAGTTGGCTGGAGTTGAGCGGGTTTTCGCCGAGCGCCTTCACATCTGCGGGGAGCCCGGTGCCGCATGAGACCCAAGGCTCCTGAGCCGAGACGGGGGTGGCCAGGGCCACGACGATCAAAAGGAGGGAGAGTCGAAGGTTGGAGGCCATGACTCTCACTCAACCTGACCGTGATGAGGAGAGGTGCCTGAGGAGCGTCGGACGCATCACTTGAGCCCGTCCAGGGAGTCGAGGGCCCAGCGGGCGTTCTCGGCGACGTGAGGGTCGGGGTCGGTCAAAAAGCGGGCCAACTCGGGCGCCAGGCTCGGGTCGCGACGCCGGCCGAGTTCGCGGAGGGCGAAGGCCCGCACACGAGGGTTGGTGTCGTCCATGAGGGATAAGAGTTGCTGCTTGCCATCAGCGGACTCGCGAAGCGCTCTTGCGCCTGCCATGACCTGGGATCGCTGGGAGAGCAAGACGGCCTTTCGCCAGGTCCGAGCCAAGGGGGGGAGGTCAGGGCTTCCCTCAAGGCTCCGGCCAGGAGGGGCCGGAGCTTCGGGCTCTGGGGTCAGGGCGAGCTCGCTGCTGCTGGCGGGGGCTGCCGTCTCGGCCACTTTGCGCGGCGACGAGTCGCCGGGCGAGGCCGCTGGCTCGGGATCGAACTCGCCCTCCGCCAAGATCGAGATCGCGCCGCCGCCCAGCGCCGCGAGGAGGACGGTCGCC
>JAESQQ010000154.1 GCA_016765095.1 Planctomycetota bacterium
CCTTCCCCGTCCGGCGGCTCGCGACCACCCCTTTGGAGGGGCGGGGTTTACCGATGCCCGCCCCCGAGGCTGCGCCGTAGGGGCTCTCCGGGTCCTCTCGCGCACTTGTCCATTGTTAGGTCAGGCGCCGCAAACCGGAGGCCAGGATCTAGTGAACGGGAGCGCAGGTCGTGACCGCCCGTCTAGGCGTCGAACTCGGCTCCGTCGCAATCGGCCCCGTCGAGGTTCGCTCCGTCGAGCTTCGCCCCTGTCAAGTCGGCGTCGCTGAGGTCGGCGTTGCTCAGATCAGCGTTGGTCAGGTCGGCGTCGCTGATGTCGGCGTTGCTCAAGTCGGCGTTGCGGAGGTTCGCCAACTTGAGGTCGGCGTTGCTGAGGTCGGCGTTGCCGAGGTTCGCCCGGCTCAGGTTGGCGTTGCTGAGGTCGGCGTCGCTGAGGTCGGCGCTGCTGAGGTTCGCCCCGCCGAGGTTCGTGTTGCTGAGGTCGGCGCCGCTCAACTCGGCGTCGTGGAGGTTCGCGTTGCTGATATCAGCGTCGCTGAAATCACGCTCTCCCCCCAGATACCGCCGGACCAACTCTTCGCCTGATGTTCTAAATGCCATGGGCCCAGTATGAGCTATGCTCCGCGCCACGGGGGGCCGGTTGGGCCCGAGAGGCTGAGAACGTGACCAAAACCCTGTCATTTCCCAAGGAGAAGATTCACGTCCTCCTCCTCGAGGGGATCCATTCGACCGCCGCAGGACGCTTCGCCAAGGCGGGCTACGCAAACGTCGAGCGATTGAGCACCTCCCTTCAGGGCGAGGCGCTCCACGAGGCGATCGCCAAGGCGCACGTGATCGGCGTTCGCAGCCGGACGCACCTCACAGAGGAGGTCCTGAGCCACGCCCGCCGCCTGTTCGCGATCGGCTGCTTCTGCATTGGGACCAACCAGGTGAACCTCAAGGCCGCAGCCGATCTCGGGATCCCGGTCTTCAACGCACCCCACAGCAACACCCGGAGCGTGGCCGAGCTGGTCCTGGCCGAGACGGTCATGCTTTATCGCGGGCTGGGCGACAAGAACACGGCCGGCCACCAGGGGACCTGGACCAAGAGCGCCAAGGGGAGCCACGAAGTCCGCGGGAAGACGATCGGGATTGTCGGCTACGGACATATCGGGAGCCAGGTTTCGATTCTGGCAGAGGCGTTCGGAATGCGCGTCCTCTATCACGACGTCGAGCCCAAGCTCCCTATGGGCAACGCCCACCAGGTCGACTCGCTCGCGGAGCTCCTCCCCGAGGCCGACGTCCTGACTTTGCACGTTCCTGCCGACCCTTCGACTGCGGGAATGGTCACGGGAGAAGTCCTCGCGGCCATGAAGCCCGGCAGCTACTTGATCAACGCCAGCCGCGGCTCGGTCGTCGATATCGAGGCCCTCGCAGCGGCCCTTGACCGTGGGCAGATCGGCGGGGCCGCAGTCGACGTGTTCCCCGTCGAGCCGAAGAACAACCAGGAGCCCTTCGAGAGCGCGCTCCGTGGGCTCCCGAACGTGATCCTGACTCCCCACATTGGCGGGAGCACCCTCGAGGCCCAGCAGAACATTGGGCTCGAAGTCGCCCACAAGCTGATCGAATACAGCGATCAAGGCGCGACGCTGGGCGCGGTCAATTTTCCCGCGCTCTCGTTGGCGCGCCCGGCCGAGAAAGCCCACCGCTTGCTCCACGTCCACCACAACCGCCCCGGCGTGCTGGGCCAGTTGAACCGCGTCCTCGCAGACGCCGAGGCGAACATTCTCGCGCAGCACCTTCAGACGACGCCCGAGCTTGGCTACGTCGTGCTCGACGTGGACCGCGACTACCCGGCGGACCTCGCCAAGCGCTTGGCCCAGGTCGAAGGCACGATCCGCTCGCGGATTCTGTTCTAGGCCGCGCGGGCTGACCAGCGCTGAAGAGAGCCCGCCCGTCGAGCTGAGCCAGAGGCTCGCGCACGTCGGGGTTCCCCTCTTGCTGGGACTCGTTGCCCTCGCTCTCGCCCTGAGCGGGATCCTTCGCCAGGGGGGCGGCTCCTCGAGTTCGCCTTCTCTAGCGCCCCTTCCGCCCCGGTTGGTGGGCTCTCTCTTGCTGACCCCCGAGCAGACCGCCGCTCGAGGCGTGACCCTCAAGCCCTGCCTCGCGGTAGTCGGGAGCGGACGTGTCCTGCTGGGCGTCGAGGGCAATGTCTACGACCTCGCGAGGGGTGAGCGGCTGTTCGCGACGCCGGTCGGGGGGCTCGGCTCGTTTGCGTGCGTTGAGGAGGGACCGCTGCTCGCGGTTGCGGGCACGGCTCTTGGCTACCCCAAGGGGGGTCGACTCCAGGCCGCGCTCGAGCTCCCGCTCGCGGAGATGCAAGTCGCCTGTGGAGGGCGCGGACGTGTCCTGCTCTTTGGGGGGCGCCTGGGCGAGGCGTGATCTATGCCTACGGACGCGGAGGTCGGAGCGAGCACCTGCTCGAGCTTGACCGGCCGGTGACCGCGCTGGCGGCGGCGGGGGAGGATCTCTACTTCGCGTCTGGGGGCGAGCTGTTCTTGCTCCGCGCGGATCGCAGCCTCGAGCTGAGCGCGGTCCTCGCAGTGAGCGGCGAGATCCGCTCGTTGGCCTTTGACGCCGACCGCCTCGTCCTGTACCTCGTCGCAGGGCGCTCGCTTCACGCCTTAGTTGACGGGGAAGTTCGCCGCCTCGCTGACGAGGGAGCAGACGCCGTGGCGGTCCACGGAGGTCAGCTCTACCTGCTCGACGCCCGCGAGGGACGCCTGATCCGGCTCGCGAGCCCGCCCTGGGCGAAGCGAGCCAAGCCATGAAGTCAGCTCGCCTCGCGCTCTGGTTGCTCGCGCTCTGGGCGCTCGGGGTCCCCTCGGGCTTCTCCCCGGCCCGCGCTCAAGAGGCGCAGCCCTACTGGTGCGACCTCTGCGAGGGGGAGCGCGGCCGGCACAGCGATGGTTGTCCGACGCGGCCCGCGGCCAAGCGTCTGCCTCGCCTCGATCTTGCGGCGCTGGCGGCTCAGCGGGCGAGGGCCGCAAGCGCGGCTGGAGACCGCGAACAGGCCGCCGCTGGCTATCGGGAGCTGGTTCGACTCCGCCCCCAGAGCGCGAGCGCTTGGAACAACCTCGGCAACGCGCTGTGGGGGCTCAAGCGCCTTGCCGAGGCCGGGCGGGCCTATGAAGAGTCGTTCGCGCGACGTCCGGCAGGACACGCGCGGGGGAACCTCGCGCGGCTGCTCCGCGCGCGAAGGGCTCGCGATCGCCTCGTGTTGAGAGCGGCGGCCCTCGACGAGGCGCGCGCTCACTACGCGGCAGGGCAGCACCTCGCAGCGATCGAGGCCTTGGGGCTGATCCCCAGGCCAGATCCTCACGTGTGGCAGTTCATTGGCCAGGCTCAAGCCCGTCTTGGGCGCTACCCCGCCGCCGTCGCGGCCTGCGAACTCGCGTTGGCGGAGTCTCCGCTGACCGCCGAGCGGCGCGCTCGCCTCGAGGCAGACCGCGAGGCGTGGGCCGCTCGCGAGGGTGCGCTCTACGATCGCGTCCTCGCTCGAGGCGCCCTCGCCGAAGCGAAGGACCTCCTGGGGAGGGGCCGCTCGGCTCCCGCCCGCGATCTCCTCGAGAGGCTCGTGAGAGCGCAACCAAACCACCGGGTGGCCCACGATCGGCTCGGGCTGCTCCTGCTCGGCCGGCGGCGCCTTCGCGACGCCGTCTGGGCTGAGGCCGCCTTTCGGCGCTCGGTCTCGCTCGAGCCAGACCTCTCGGCGACGTGGACGAACCTCGGCGTCTGCTTGTTGATCTGGGCCAGGTACTGCGTCAGCTCCTGGAGCC
>JAESQQ010000155.1 GCA_016765095.1 Planctomycetota bacterium
GGCGAACCTTCTCGGCCGCCGCCTCGGCCGCGAGGCGAGCCGTCTCGGCCGCGAGGCGAACCTTCTCGGCCGCATCCCGCTTGGCCGTCTCGACCCCTGCGAGCCGCGCCTCCTCCTCGGCCTCACGACGCGCCTCGATCTCGTCTTGGAGGTCGTCCCAGTCCTGATTGTCGTCGTCGAGCTCGAGCGCCTCGTCTAGGCTCCGATCGGTGTGGAGCTCAAGGCGACCGCCCTCGGGGTCGGCCGGGGGCTCGCTCAGGAGCGTCGCCCCTTCGTGGGTCCCGTAGTCCTCCAGCGAGAACCCAAACCCAGAGTCCTCAGTGCTGCCGTCGCCGCCGACATCCAGAGCTGCCCCACAGGCTCGGCACCTGCAATCCCGCCCGACGTAGCGGACCAAGATCGCGTTCTGGCAGCCGGCACAGATCGCCAGGTTGCTCCCCTCGGCCGCCGGCGCTCGGGCGCGAACCTGAGTGACGAACGCCTCTCGCTCCGCCGGCTTGAGCCGGTCGAACTCGTCGTCGAGGAGCAACTCAAGCGCAGCCCCAGCTGCCCCTTCCGGCACCTCCGACCAACCCAGCTCACTCGCGAGGGCCTCGACGTTCACGATCGACCTCCCACGTTCACCGCTAATAGACCCCGACTCGGATCGTGGCCGGACGAATCGTGACGCCCTCCTGCATGTAGCAGGGCACGACCACCGAGTAGACCTTGGCGTTTACGACCTTCGGCTTGGGGCCCGTCGCCTCCTTCTTAAACTTCCCGACGAGCGCCTGCGTATCCGCGCCCGCCACGACCGAGGTGTCGATCGAGATTCCGTATTTGTTGGACAGGAAGGGGCCGGCGCTGCGGAACACGACCTCCTTGAAGACCGCGTCGCCAAAGGTGTTGCGATAGCTCTTGTCCTCTTGGATCGCGAGCGTGTCCTCGGCTCGGTGGACCTGGTCGATCACGAACCGGATCAAGTCACGCCGAGCGGTGTCGGGAGGCAACACGGGCTTGGAGGCGGCCTGGTTCTCGAACATCTTGCGGCGCACGTCGCTGATCCGCTTGACCGTCCGCGGGAGGACCTGGCGCTGGGTCGAGTTCAACTCGTCCTCGATCAAGCTCCCCGCGCCGTCGATCCAGCCACGAAGTCGATCCAGGGTATCGACCAAGACCCCGTCGAACTCGAGCACGTCGGCCTCGCCCGTCGGGATCGCTTTCATGAGCGCCCCCTTCTGAATCGTGACGCCCTCCAGCTTCGCGAGCGGACGGCGAACCTCGGCCAGCTCGGCGCTGCCTGCGATCGCGAACACCTCCTCGACCTCGGCGTCGTCTGCGCTGTAGCCCTCCAGCGCCTCGCTTACGCTTCGCTTGCCCTCGAAGCGCTCGATCTTGAGCAAGCCGGCCTCGCTCAGTCGACTCGCGAGGTGCGCGCCAGCCTCGTGGAGCTTGCTCTCCGGCGAGTCGCTGTAGCTGGGATCGATCAAGCGGGCTTGGAGCAGAGTGCGGAACGCCCCCAGCTGCGCCGCCTTTTCTCCGTCTCCTCCGGGAGGGAGGAGGGCCAGCCGCGTCAGGTGACCGCTCAGCTGAGCTTTGACCGTCCGCGCCACCTGCGCGCTCTTGAGCACAGGCTGGAGCGCCTTGTCGAGGGACTCGCAGGCCTGAGGCAAGGTCTTAAACGAGAACCGAGCCCGCGGCTCCTCCCCGATCAAGCGCCCGTCCTTGAGCATTGCGATCTGCTCGACGACGACGGCTTGGCCGTCCTCGCGCGCCGCGTCGCGGACCACAGTCAAGCCGTCCGGCGAAGACGCCTGCTCGACGGCCTGGAGAATCCGCTCGGAGGTGTAGGTCTGCCCAGGGAGGGGGAAGAAGTCGAACTCGAGGCCCGGCGCGTTCTTGACGGCCTTCCCGAACGCCTCCAGCTCTGCGGGGACCTCGTTCGCGAGCCAAGTCACGATCACGCCCAGCGAACGCACGACGCCCTCCACACTCCCGGCGTCGGGCGACTCGAAGTCCTTGATCGCCTCGGTAGCCGCCGGGGAGAGCGCGATCCGGGGCGTCTTCCCGTCGAGAACTTGAGCGACCCAATCCAGGGCTTCGCGCAGGACCGCGACGTAGGGCGGCGGTTCGCCGACTCCCCACGTCATGTCGAGGGGACGAAGGAGCTCGTCGCGATAGACCGCGCCGATCGAACGCAGAGTCACCTCGCGCGGTCCGTCCCGGACGACCTCGACTTTGATCTGATCGGCGTAGGCCTCCTGCAGTTCGCGCAGGCGTCGGTAAGTCAAGAAGCCCGGCAAGAGCTCGAGGTGATAGTCCTCGCTCAGGCAACTAAAGAGCTCGCCGAGGCCCGCGCGGGAGTCTTCCCCCCGCCGCCAGTGACCCTCGGCCAGAGCCGAACAGAACAAGCCTGCCAGGCCCTCTGCGAACGTCCGTTCGGCCCCCGCGTCGCCTGCAAGCTCAGCGCGGAGTCGCTCGCCGTCGAGGCGCTGAGCCTCGGTCGCGAGGCGCGCGGTGGCCCCTGAGAGGCGCGAATCACCCAGGGCGGGACCTGCGAGGAGCGTGAGCAGTCGCGGCTCTGGGCCAAGCGAAACCGTGATCGCGCCCGTCTCGGTGACGCCCGCCTCCTCAGCGTCGCGCCGGGTCGTGGCCGCCGGCTCGAACGCGCCCATGACCTGGAACCGCGGCGCCTTCTCGTCGTAGGAAGTTTCGAGGCGGTGGAATGTCGCGCTCGGATCAGGGCAGCGACGCATTGTCTCGTCGTCCTCGGGGAACACAGCGACCCCGGCCCGCGCGAGCGCTTGAGTCAGCTCGAGGGCCGGCGTGACCTCGCCGTCCTTGTAGAACCGACCGACCGATTTGGCGGCGGTCCGCATCAGGCGCCGGGCGTGACCGCCGGGCGGGAGCCCGTCGGCCGCGAGGCGCTCGAGGCCCTCGAACAGCCACTCCCGCGCCGTGAGCCCCATTTGCTCGTCATAGAGCGACAACAAAGCCGACATAGACTCGCCCAGGGCCCGCAGCCGGGCTCCCGTCATGGCGTGAGTCCGGAGGCCTTGGAGGTAGGGCCGCGTCAGGCGGTGAACCGCGATCTCGCCGTTCTCACCGTCCTCGAGCAGCTGCTCGAGGTGCTCGTCGAGGAACTCGCGGACCGACTCCCAGCCCTCGGCCTCGAGGAGCGCCTCAGGCGGCTCGTCGATCACGAGCCGGAGCGCGCGGCGCGCGCCCTCGGCGAGCTGGTCGTCACGGAGGTAGAGCGCCAGATCGGCCAGCTCACGCGCGAGCTGGGCGCCC
>JAESQQ010000156.1 GCA_016765095.1 Planctomycetota bacterium
GGTAAACCCCGCCCCTACATTCACCCGTACCGGAACTTCTGGCGGGCAGCACTAGGGGTCCCGCGGATCTGCGAGCGTGATCGACGCGTGTCGCGGGGATGACGATCCAGTGAGATTTTCCTGCAATTTTCAGGGGGTAGGGAGTCAAGGGAGTAGGCGGTGGACTCGAAGGGGTCGTGGTGAAGAGAGCTGGGCGTGGGCTCGCGGTCTTGGTTGTCGTCGGGGTTTGTCTGCCTCTTCTGCTCTGGGTGTTTGGAGACTCGAAGGGTGTCGCGGGCGAGTCTGATCGAGGCGCGAGGACCAGCGTGGCGACCGGCGCCCCGAGAGCGCCCTTAGGGGTCGCCTCACCCTCCAGGCTCGGGATCGCCCTCCCCGTCGGGGAGGAGGCCCGCGAGGAGGAGGCCCGCGAGGAGGAGGCCCGTGAGGGCCTCGACCCAGCCCGCCCGGCGCCGTCGGGGGCCGACCCACGTGACGATCCGCACCTCCTGAGGGCGCGCGTGCTCGCGGCGGTGGCCGTGGTGTTCACAGCCACGATCACAGGGCGGGTCGTCGACGTCGCAGGGAGGCCTGTCTCCAAGACCCGAGTCGCCGTCCAATCTGTTCTTTGGGGCAGAGAAGGCGCGGCGGAGGTGACGACTCAGACCGGCCTCGACGGTCGATTCCAGCTCCGGATCGAGGACAGCGGTTCGGTTCAGTTGTCCCTCGAGCCTCCGGCTGAAACTGATCTGATCCCTCAAGACGTCATGGTCCGGGTCAGGCGCGGGGGTGAGATCGACCTCGGAGACACTCCCTTGGCCAGCGGGGGACGCGTCGAGGGGCGGGTGGACTCCTCGCGAGGGGGCCCTCTGGTGGGCGTCACGATCCGCCTGCAGCGAGGCGGGCTCTCGATCGACCGACTCCTGACCGCGACAGGGTTGGGGTTCTCATTCGACGACGTCACGGATTGGGGTGATCGGATCGAGATCAACGAATACGGGATCAACCAATACGGGGCGCGGCAGATAACTTCGATCGACCTCCGCGGCCAGCCGGGGCCAACTGCAACGTCACGAGCGGACGGGAGCTACACGCTGCACTCGGTTCCGCCGGGGAGCTACACCCTCGTCGCGGACGGGGGGAAGAGCGCGATCGCGCGCCGGGACGGGATCTCCGTTCAGGCCGGCCAGGTTCGCGCAGGGGTCGACTTCAGGCTCGTTCAGGGCCCAGTCTTAGAGGTCGAGGTCCGTGATCCGCTGGGAACGCCGATTCAAGGAGCCGTGGTCGCCGCGACGGACGAGGAGGGGGTCAGCATGGCCTTCGTGACGAACGCCGAGGGGGTGGGCGTGACTCCCGAGCCCTTCGCGGGGCGACAGTTCCAGCTCACCGTTACGGCCCTGGGCATGCAGGCTCAGGTCTGTTCCGTCGAGGCGCCCGAGGGCGCCGAGCGGTTTCGGATTAGACTGACCGTCTTGGCCGGCGCCCAGGTGACCGGCCGCTGCGACACGGCTGGGCAGGTGTATCTGCACCGCCGCGAGGGCGGCCCCTACAGGCCCGCCCACCGGGAGGCCGAGCCCGTGGCGCAGGTGGGAGACAGTCACCGAGGGATCCCCGAAGACCCTGGTACGAGCAGATTCACGTCCGCCTCCCTGCCGCCGGGGCGCTACGACGTGCTCTTGGTTGACCAGTGGGCTCGCTGGAACCTCTTGGCGAAGGAGGTCTGGGTCCAGTCGGGTCAGTGCTCAGACCTCGGGAGGTTGACGCCCGTCCTCCTCGACGAGCTCCGCTTGACCGTCTTCGACGCCAAAGGGACGCCGGTCGTGGGCGCCTTGGTCGCGAGTCAGCACGCCGAGCTTCCAATCGTCGCCAGCGACGCGGCGGGGCGCTGCCAGTTGGCCCTCCCCCCTGGGGACTACACCTACACCGTGACGGCACCCAGCGGAGTCCAAGTTTCGACCGTCTTGGGCGGAGGGGGCCTGCGGTCGGTGCAGCTTCCCGCGGCGAAGTGCTGGCTGCGGGTCGTGTCTGTCGGGGCGGGGACGACAACTCATTCATTCAAGGTGCGCCAAGGGGCGCGGCTGATCAAAGCGGGTTCGTTCCGCCTGGAGGCCCTCGTCGAGCTCGCGGAGCCCGGCCGCTATCAACTGGTAGTTGGCGGCGTCGATCACGGCCAGGTCGACGTGGGCGAGGGGGGGACGACGAGCGTCGAGGTTCGACCGCTGCGAGCCGTCTCTTGCCAGGTCCGCGTCCTGTCTCCCGCGGGTCAGCCCCTGGCCGGCGTGGAAGTCTCGATCACCGACCTCGATCCGCGTCCTTCCGAGGCTCGGGCCTCGGTTTGGAGGGTGGCTCAGTCCCTGACTGGCCGAACCAACCGGTTGGGTGTCCTGAACTCCACACTGACCCTCGGGCCGGGGATCGCCGAGCTGTTCGTAGCCCTCGCCGTGGACGGTCAGGAGAGCGTCTATCGCCTCCCGCTGAGCCCAGCCGGGGAGCTCCAGGCGACGCTCCGCCTCCGACACGAAACACGAGCCCGGGTCGAGATCGACGCGAGCGAGCTCGAATCTCCTGGTGCTCGAATCGAACTCAAGCCCTTGACCGCGCTCACGGCCAGGAACCAGATCGCGACTCTCGACGAACGGGGACGGGCCACGTTCGCCGGAGTGAGACCCGGCAGATACCGAGTCTCCCCGCTCGGCACGACGTCGCCCCCGGTAGACGTTGACGTCTCGACCGGGGGCTCTGTGGTGTTGAGCCTGCGCGCAAGGTAGGGCCGAGGTGCGGCTGCTACGCGTTACCCGAGCTGGGTGCGAATGCCCTCGGTCTGCTCCTCGAGGATCTCGAGAATGTTGTCGAACAGGAGGTCTGCCGACGCGCCACCGAGGGCGGGGTTGCGGACTTCGACGCCGAACTTCGCCTGGTGCAGGTTGGTCCGGAGCTGCTCGGGGCTGATGTGGTACTTCCGGCAGAGGGGCCGGTAGACGTCGGGGATCGCGAGCAGATCGAAGCTGTCCCAGAACCGACGCCGGACCGTGATCTTGCAGGGCGGCCCGCCGGATCCAGGTTGGATCTCGAACTGACGCGAGCGGCGTCCGTTCTTGCGACTGCCCTTGATCGCGGTCACCCGAGCCGCGATTCCCCGCGAGCGGAGCGCTTCGACCAAGCTGTCCGGAGTCGGGGCCTCGCCTTCAATGGCCCACACCTTCTCGCTTGAGTCGGTGAACACCCGCCCGTCGGCAAAGCCGATCTCGTTCTCGCCTACGAGCTCGCTCGAGACGGTCAGGGACTGCGGCTTGTCGAGGTAAGGCGCGATCTCCTCAAATGGTTCCTCGGGCCGCTGGTGCCCAGGAGTCGTCGCACGCTCCGTGTGTTTGATCACGACGGTCGTGCCTTCTAGCGTGTACTGGATCGATTTGCGGCCGAGAATCCGGCACACAGTGTCGATATGTCGCTGCGGGATGTCGAGGTTTCCTGCAGCGCTGTAGCGATAGCCCACGTCACTTCCTTCCTGACCGGGTGTCCCGGCTGTTTTTCCTTCCAAAAGGGCGCGTCCCCGCGCCCACTGGTCTCTTCCGAGCCTTGGCTCGGTGCTGTCTCTATCCGCCCGCCTGCGCTTCCAGTTCGGAAATGCGCGTCTGGTACTCTTCTTCCTGAGCCAGCATGTCTTCGTTGATCTCCTCCAGGTCGCGGAGGAGGCTCGTGTTCTCTTCTTGGAGCGTTTGGATCTGCTCCTGGAGCGCGGCGTCGCCGCCAGCAGGCGCTGCCGTTCCAGCCGGTGCGGCCGGCGCCTGGGCCAGCTGAGCCTGAGCGGTTTGGAGCTCTGCTCTGAGCGCCGCCAGCTCAGCCGACGAGTCGGCGCCGCTCGCGGGAGCGCCGCCGGCCTGCTCTTCGGAGCCAGCCTGCTCTTCGGAGCGGGCTTCCGCCACGGCCAGCTTGTCGAGGAGAGTGGACGTCTCCTTCTCGAGCGCCTGATTGCTCTCTTCGAGGCTCGCGAGCTTGTTGCGGAGCGCGATCAACTGAGCGGGATCGACTCCGCTTCCGCCGCCGCTCGCGCCCCGAAGGGCTGCGACTTCCTCGTCCTTCTGCTGGAGGGCTTGGAGGGCTTCGCGGCGGGCGTCCTTGGCCGCGGCGAGGTCCTCGTTGAGCTCTGCGATCGCGCCTTCGAGGGCCTTGGACTCGTCGCCTCCTCCGCTGGCTTTGGCCAGCTGAGCGCGGAGGTCCTCGAGCTCGAGCTCGGCCTCGCGGCTCGCGCTTTGGATTCCCCCGAGGCGGTCCTCGAGCTCGTCTTGCTTCTGTTCTGCGCTCTCAGCGCGCGCCACGGCCTCGCTGATCTTGGCTTCGGTGGCCTCGAGGACCTCAGCGCTCGCGGCTCCCGCGCCCTCTGCGAGCTGCGCCTCGAGGGCAGCCTTCTCGAGGGTCAGCTGATCGACGCGCCGCCGACCTTGATCTTGGACCTTGCGGCCTTCCTCGCGGAGGCGGGCCACTTCACGCTCCAGGGCGACGAGGTCTCCGGCGCCGCCTTGTTGGAGGCGCTGCTCGAGGGTTCGGTTGAGGCGGTTCAGCTCTTCGAGCTTGATCCGAGCCTGCTGCTTGGTGTCTTCGACTGCTGCGTGGGCTTGGGTGATCTGGGCCTGAGCAGCGGCGGCCTGCGCGCGGGCTTCCTTGACGGCTTGTGGGTCGGCGCCTTCGGTGGCTCGGAGCTTGGTGCGGGTCTCGCCCAGCTCCCGCTCGCGCGTTACGAGGGCTTGGCGGAGTCCGGCGAGGTCGGCCTTGGCCCGGGTCAAGTCGGCTTGGAGACGCGCGTCTCCTCCGGTCGGGGCCTCGACGGGGGTGAAGGGGCCCGCATGGGGGACCATGCCTCCGATCGCTTTGGGCGCCGCCGCAGGCGCGGCTCCCTTGGCCTGCGCCTTCCCCAAAGGAGCCGTACCTGGGGCGGGCGCGCTGGGGGTGTCCCCCACGAAGCGGATCTCGGTTCGCCCTAGCTTGATCATGTCCCCGTCGGACAGGAGCGTGCCGTGCGTCCCGACTTTCGAGTCGTTGACGAAGGTCCCGGCCTTGGAGCGCTTGTCGGCGATTCGATACCCTTCGCCGTCGCGGTGGATCTCGGCGTGCACAAACGAGACCCAGGGGTCTCGAACGGGGACCGCAGCGTTTCGCCGATTCCCGAGCAGGATCCGGTCCTTCTCCGTGTATTGGGAGAGGTCGAACGTGGTGCCGGCTCCTTTGCCGCTGAGGACGTCTAGGGTTGCCATCACGCTACTTCGGCTTCTTTGAGCGCTTGCGTTCGGCGATCAGCTTCTTGACCAGCTTCTTGCGGCAGTCGGTGGTGTCGACGAGGAATACGCGCCGTCGGCCCCAGGGCTCGCGGAACTTGATCGGCTTAGCAGCGATCACCTTGCCGCAGATCGTGCATTTGGGCTTGGGGCCTGTGGGGCCGGCCTTGGGGGCGCCACCCTTGGGTCCGGGGAGCTTGACGCCGAGCTTCTTCGCGTTGAAGGCGAGATCGCCGGGGCCCGGTTCGAAGCGGACTTCTTTGATCCGGGTTTTGAACATGCGGTAGAAAGTGCCCGTGTCGAGCACGGCGTCGCAGCTGAGGATCGTGCCTTTGAGCCCGAGAAGCTGCTTGGTCACGGGTTGACTGAAGGTCCCCATTTCGGTGTAGAAGCGGAACAAGTCGACCGGCAGCTTGATATCGGTCGTGATCCAGAGGTCGAAGATTGGCTTCTTGGCCTTGTTCTCGCGGATCAAGTAGTGGTCGACGGTGACCTTGGTCTCGACGCGATCGACGAGGATCACCAGGGTCTTGCGGTCCTTCTTTATGTGCTCGAGCGAAGCGCGCAGGCGACCGGGCTGGTCGGGGTCGCCGCCGATCTCGCGATACTCCTTGCGCCAGGCGGCGAGGTCCTTGCCTTTGCGTCGCTTGGAGCCACGAACGAACTCGTCCCTTTGGCCCTTGAGGGCGGCCTCACGCTCGCGGCGATACTTGTCGTAGTAGCTGAACGCCCGCTCGTGGTACTCCTTGGTCGAGAAGCTGACCTCCTCGACGAGCTTCTTGCCGAGGTCGATGTACATCCCGTAGAGGTTGCCGCGATCAAAAATCCGCAGCTGGCCCTTCTCGACCCAGACCTCTTGGAGCGCGAGGCCCGCGGCCTTCTTCTCGCCGCCGGGGAATCCGTTGGACTCTTGGATGAGGACGACGGACTTCGACGCCGGCTTAGCGGCAGGGCTGGCCTTGGGCGTGGGCGCCTTGGGCTCTTGAGCCGAGGCCGGAGTCGCGAGGGCGAGGCAGGACAAGAGGAGAGTGGACACGAAGGCAGCGCGCCACGCCTGGGGCGTG
This sequence comes from Planctomycetota bacterium, assembly GCA_016765095.1. Taxonomy (GTDB): domain Bacteria; phylum Planctomycetota; class J058; order J058; family J058; genus NORP233. Next base: position 6,311 of record JAESQQ010000156.1, read on the forward strand.
GCGGCTCGGATCTTCTGTCCATGGTCGCGGGCGCGAAGTGGGATCACCCCGGGCGTCCTCCAGATGACTTGCGTCGGCGGTGCGTCTTCCAAGGGCAGTTCGGAAGGAACTGGGATCCCCGTAGGAAGGTCGGGAGAAAAGAGAGAGTGGGCGATGACGCCCCCAGGAGGGTGGTCAGCGCCTAAGTCTATCCGTTGCAGCCGCTTAAGCAGGAAGGAAACTATCATCGAGGACTTCTTTCGTCAACGAGAAACCCGGTTTTTGCTCCCTTCGGGCGGGGCGCACAACTCTTTAGACTGCGTGGGGGCGATGGGGATTCTGTCTGGAGTTCGTCATTGTTCGGCCAGACCCAGGGAGCAGAGTGAATCGGACCCAGGTGTTCGCGATTGTGGGGCCAACCGGCTCGGGGAAGGCCCGCTTGGCCCGAGCCGTGGCCGAGGCTCTGGGTGCTCAGCTGGTCTCGACGGACTCCATGAAGGTCTATCGGCGCATGGACGCCGGGACCGCCAAGCCGGCCATGGCTGAGCGGGCTCACTGGCGAGGGCTCGACCTCGTCGAGCCTTGGGAGCGCTTCAATGCGCAGCGCTTCGTGGCCTTGTTCGAGGAAGTCCGCGTGGAGTTTCCCGCTCGGCCGCTCTTGCTCTCGGGGGGGACGATGCTCTACCTGAAGGCGGCGACCGAGGGCCTCGGCGAGGCGGCTCCTCGGGACGAGGCGCTCCGGGCGGCGTTGGAAATCGAGGCGGAGGCCGGGGCGGATCTTCACGCGAGACTCGCAGGGGTTGACCCCGAGACTGCGAGCCGAGTCCACCGAAACGACCTCCGGCGTGTGATTCGAGCGCTCGAGGTCCACACCCTGACGGGGCGGACGCAGAGCAGCTTTCACGGGCAGTTTGGCGGAGTGCGGCCCGATCTCGACCGCCGCGTGGCGGTCGTGACGCGGACGCGGGAGGACATGGACGCTCGGATCGACCGGCGCGTGGAGCGAATGTTCGCGGCGGGGTGGGACGAGGAGTGCGAGGCCCTCGCGGCAGAGCCCCGCGGACTCAGCAAGGAGGCTGCTCAGGCGATCGGGTATCGACGGATCTTGGACTGGCTCGTGGCGGGTCGGCCGGGAGGGGAGGCCGCGCTGATCGAGAAGATCCAGACCGAGACCCGCCGCTTCGCGCGCCGTCAATTGACCTGGCTTCGTCGCCTAGCGTCGGAGTCCGAGGCCTCCGAGATCGACCCAATGCCCGTACATAACTTACCCGTACATAACTTAGAGGTGGACGAAGGTGAAGACACCCTCGACCACCTCGATAGCCTGCTTCAGCTCTGGAAGCCCGTCGCTAGCTAGCTAGCCCGAGGCTCCCGGGAAGCTACTCAGCCGGGTTGCGATCCAGGCCGAAGATCACCTTATCGATGTCTTGGTGCAGCTGGACGAGTTCGTCAATGAACTTACGCACGTGGCGGCGGTTGTGAGCCCAACTCAAGCTGAAACAGCCGCTTGCAGTAAGGGTGACAACAACGGCGAATGCATAGACCGCAGTCTTCTTCATGGTCTTCCGTTTCCCCCTGTAAAAACAGTCGAGGGCGCGCTGGCCCCAACGGACGCACATAGTAGGAGGGGCTCCCTTAGGTGTCAACCGGGTCGAGTCCTTGCACCGGAGCTCGCAAGTCTATGCCAGGGAGGGGATTGGGGCAGAGGCGCACGATGCACGCCTCCTCCCCGCCTGGAGGCTCACTCTTTTCTGAGCGATGGGAAGCTCTCCAGCGAACTCGCCTTCCGGAGGACGTAGATCGCAGCCAAGAGAGCGGCGCGATCACATTGGTGGGGGCTGAGCGCGATCGAGGCCTGGACGCCCTCTGGGACCCAGCTCAGGGCGTATGCGCCCGTCCGGTTGCGTTGGTTGAGGTCCTCCACGAGCGCTTCGGCGGCTGGGGAAGGCTCGCTGAGGAGGGCGTGATTCCAGGCGGTAGGTGCCTTCCAGGCGTGCACGGCGTGGCTCGCCTGGAGCTCTCCTCCTTCCCAGGTGAAGCGGACCGCCTCGGGACCTAGCCCGCTCAGGACCGAGTGATCGACTTCGCGGACGACCGATCCTGCCGCTTTGAGCTCTCCCGCGACGTCGCTCAACTCTTCAGCGGGAGTCGGCTCGGAGCGGAGGTCTTCGGTCGGGATCGGCCAGGGCGTCCCCCGGCGAACGGAGCTCAGGGCCTGCAGGGCGCGATCGGACTCACGGAGGAGACGAGTGCAGGCTACGCGGAGGGTCGCGTCGCCGAGGTGTTGGGGGAGGTAGATCGATCGCCGAATTCGGAGTCGGTCGTCGTCCAGAATGCAGCGCAGGCCGAGGGCGGCGCTGTTGATCGCGTTGAGAGCGTAGAGGAGGCTGAGTCGGCCAGTTGGCTTGCCCTGTAGGGTCTGTGGATCCAGCCGGAGGCGCCGTTCGAGGTAGGCCCAGCGTCCGTCGTGAACCCCGCAGCGGAGCGCGATCCGTTTCCCGCCTTTGGTGAAGAAGTAGCAGATCTCGTCGCCGTGGCGCGAGACCTCGTCTCCGACGCGCCGAATGACCTCGTCCAGCTGAAGAAGTCGCTCTTGGACAGGTCCGAGCCGGGTCGGCTCGGGCGCCTTGACTTCAGGCTCGGTCTGGGGGGCCTTCGCCGGGGCGCCCTCTTCGGGGGCCTCGGCAAGGAAAGTCAGCGGCTCGTCGTCGGCTTCGGTGTCGGCCGTGGGTA
>JAESQQ010000157.1 GCA_016765095.1 Planctomycetota bacterium
CAGCCTCGGGGGCGGGCCGAGTGCGATCTGTAGGGTGCGGGGTTTACCCCCGCCCGACGCATGCCCTGGACAGACAAACGCTCTCTCTTCTCAGGCTTTTCTACGCCAGGCTCTGGAAGTCGGCGCCACCCTCAATCCTCCTCAGCCACCCGTTCTCCTGGAGCCGCCCGTGAGTCGTCCCCAACGAGGGCGCGTCGCGATCACTCCGCGCGGTCTCCGGATCGACGGTCGAACCCGCCTTCTCTACGGAGGCGAGGTTCAGTACTACCGAATCCGCGACCCGCTCGGCGACATAGAGACGACCCAAGCCATGTGGGCCGCGACCCTCGATCGGGTCGCCTCGATCGGGAACCTCGTCACGGCCTACGTGCCCTGGGATTGGCACGAGCGTCGCGAAGGACACTTCGACTTCAGCGGGATCCGCGACCTCGACCGGTTCCTCGAGCTCTGCCACGAGCGATCGCTGTTGGTCGTGATCAAGCCGGGTCCCTTCATTAACAGCGAGTGGCCGCGCGGGATCGGCAGCTTCGGCGCGGTCCCCAACTGGTTTCGTGCGCGTCACGTCGACTGCCTGGCGCGCACGCCGAGCGGCGAGCTGTTCTCGACCGATCCCTTGGGTCGGCCCTTTGGCTATCAGCCAAGCTTCTTCGCGCCTGTCTTCCGAGCGGCGGTCAAGGAGTGGTTCGCGGCCCTCGCGCCCACGATCCTGCACTGGATCGAGCGCAAGACGATCTTCTCGCTCCAGATCGACAACGAGACCAACTTCTACTTTGGCTGCCGCTACTCCGTCGACTACAGCCTGCCCGCCCTCAAGAGCTACCGCGCCTTCCTTCGCGAGCGCTACGGCTCGATCGAGACGCTCAACCTGGCCTACGGGAGCGAGTTCCCCGACTTCCAGCGCGTGGCGCCCCCGACCGCGGCCCCTCGCCGCGAGGCCGATCCGATCGAGAGCCGCCGCCACCACGACTGGTTCGAGGCCGGGCAGGCGGGGATCGCCGAGTATCAGCGCTACCTCCGCGCGGCCTGGGAGGACCTCGGCGTGTGCGAGCCCGAGATCCTGTTCGCGACCAACGACTCGCCCCACGCCTTTCCGGGCCGCGAGCTCACGCTCTGGGACGGCCCGCGCAAGAACGTGGCCGGAGTCGCCATGCTCGACGCCTACCCGCGCCAGTTCCCGACCAGCGGCTCCAAACCGACGGACTACCCCTGGCTGACGGCTTACTTCAGCAAGCGCTTTCGGTCCTCCAATGACAGCTACGCCTTCGCGGGCGAGCCGCCGACGCGAGCCGGCAAGTGCTACGGGGCTGAGCTCGAGGGCGGTCTGTTCGAGCTCCCCCTGCTCAAGCGCCCCTTGCCCGTCCCGAGCGAGACCACCGCCCACGTGCTCCTCCAGCACCTCGGCCGCGGAAGCGCTCTGGCGGGGGTCTACATTCTGCGGGCCGGGATCAACGCGGACCACACGCCCTACTTCGGCAACGCCGCCCTCGACGGTGCGGGTCGCCCGACCGAGCGCTGGCGGGTCGTCGAGCGCTTCGGCCGCTTGATTCGCGAGCACGGCTCCTCGCTCCTCGCGAGCCAAGAGCTGCGCTCGGACGTCGCCCTCCTCGTCGACGGAGGACGCCTCGCGCCGGCTGCGAGCCCGATCCACCCGGGCCGGCTCCAGGTCGAGGAGGGCGCGTCAGTCTTTGGCTGGTGGGAGGCTGCGGGCTACGACCTCCCGGTGTTTGAGGTCAACGGTCTCCGCCCCGGCGAGCTCGATCCCTACCGGCTGGTGGTGTTCGTCAATCCGGGCGCGGTCAGCGACGAGCTCGCAGAGCTCCTCCTCCGCTACACGCGAGGGGGAGGGCACCTGCTCAACCTCTGCGGTCGCGGCGAGCGGAGCGGCGACTGGGGGCTGGCGAGCCCGGCCGCCAAGACCCTGTTCGGGGGCGGGGCGCCTTGGCACACCTTCCGCCGGGCTCCCTGGCGCCCGCTGCGGATTCAAATCGCCTGGAAGGACCTCCGGGGCCCACTCGCTGTCGGGCCAGCGCTCACGACCTACAAGCTCGAGGCCGGCGTCGAGCCCTTGGCCTACGCCCGCGGACGCCTCGGCTTCAAGGGAGAGCCCGCCGGCTGGATCGCGGCCCGCGGCGCGGGCTGGTTCGCGCACCTCGGCGCGAGCCCGGCTGAGCTCTTTCGGACCGGTGGCTACTACACCGCTCCCCAAGGCGAGTTGACCCGCGCGATCGCTTTCGCCCGCCGTCTCGCCAAGCGAGCCGGCTGTGGTCTTCCCCCAGTCCGCGTCACCGCCGCCGAAGGCAGCGCCTGGGCCCGTCGCGTAGACGCCGACCAAGGAGGAGGCGCCTTCCTGTTCGTGGCAGGTCGCCGCGATCGGCCCCAGACGCTCCAAATCCGCCTCGAGCTCGACGCCCTCGGCCTCCGCGCAGACGACCTGCTGAGGATCGAAGACACGCTGACCGGCGCCGTCCTGAGCGAAGCCCGCCCGGCAGACACGCTCCTCCTCGACCCGCTCGAAGTGCGCCTCCCCCACTACGGCACCGCCGTCTGGCGCCTGACTCCCGCGCGCCGCTAGACCGATCCGCGAGGCCGGCTTGCGGCTTGTCGCCCCCCCAGACCACTGCTAGCATTCGCGCCGTTGGCGGAGGGAACTCCGCCCTCGGCGACATGGCCAAGTGGTAAGGCATCGGATTGCAAATCCGTCATTCCCCGGTTCGAATCCGGGTGTCGCCTAGCGCTCAGGAGCCCTTGAATCGGTGATTCAGGGGCTTCTGGCGTTGTTGGGGCCTCTGCTTCTGGGATCCGAGCCTCGGCTCTCAGGCAGAGACGTCGCGGCCGGCGACCTGAGGTGCGTCGCGGGCAATCCGCACGATCCAGCCCGGCTCGCGACTCGGGTTCTCTTGAGCGTGAACACGAGCGAGACGAAGCTGATCGTCGTGACGACCCGCCAGTCCTCGACAGCCCAAGAGTCGTCTCGCTCCCGCACCTCGTTCAACCCGTTGAGTTCATGGCGCTTGCCTCCTATGGACGTCTACTTGCCGGCGTCGACGGCTAACCTACCCCGAACGCGCGAGAGCACGAATGCTGACCGAAACGAAGATCACCTGGGACGCGCTGCAGGCGCTGATCGAGCACGCTGAGTGTGGAGGAGCTGTTTCACCGGACACTTGCGACGCCCTTGGAGACGAGATCGTGCGCTGCGAGGTCCTCCAAAACGGCAGCCTCTACTGGCAGCTCCTGTGCTTGCGCCTCTTTGACCGCGGGAACGGCTGGGAGGGCTGGAAGAGCGTCGAGGCGTGGCTGGGGGTCAAGCTCGGCTTGCCCTACAAGACCGCCAACGAGCGACTACGCGTGGCGCGCAGCCTGGCCCGACTCCCCCGGATCGACGAGGCCTTCCGCGAGGGCCTCCTGAGTTTCGACTGCACCCTGGGAAGACGAACAGTCCCCAGACCCACGCCCCCACGAAGAAGACAGCCACCCCCGGCGCTAGCGCGGCAGAGCGAAGCAACTCACGCCGCGGGTCGCCGCGAGTCGCCCAGACCCAGCGCCCTTGAAGAGCGAGAAGCCCGAGCCCGACTGCGGGAAGCCCGAGCCCGACTGCGGGAAGCCCGAGCAGGCCCGCGGGAAGCCCGAGCAGGCCCGCGGACTTGAGCCCGGGGCCGACGTCGAGAACAACCAGGTAGGCGCAGCCCCCGAGGAGGCTCCACGCGCCGAGGGCGATCGGAATGGGCTCGCTGTGAAAACGAGCCAGGCTCAGCCCCAGCCCTACCGCACCGACCAGAGGAGCGACAAGGACCCTCATCGCTACGACGGCGAGGGCGCCCAGGAACAGACCAAAGGCGGGCAATCCCTAGTGCTGCCCCTCACAAGTTGCGGTACACCCCATTGCTTTCGTAGGGGAGGGGTTTACAGCTCCTGACGTTGACAAGCCTAATCCCAGAGGCCGTCTGTCTCTCCCGGACAGGCGGGCGGGGGTAAACCCC